>JAYUJX010000194.1:0-1881 GCA_043764955.1 Polaromonas sp. | reverse complement strand
GACCCCAAGCTAGACATGTTCGCCATGCTGATGATCCAAGCCCCGAACCAGCGCGATTATTACCGCCCGCTGTTCAGGAACCTGGTTTATGCGGCGTTAGAGGCTTGAATTTAAGATTTGCTTTGCATGAAAGAAAACCAAAACACCGAGTGGAAGCAGTCGTGGCGTGACGAGTATTTGAAATGGATTTGTGGCTTTGCCAATGCCGAGGGCGGCACGCTGGTGATTGGTAAGAACGACAGCGGCAAGGTGGTCGGCATCGACAACGCGGCCAAACTGCTGGAAGACATACCCAACAAGGTGCGAGATATTTTGGGAATTGTGGTGGCGGTGAATCTGCATTCCACCAAGGCGGGGCTGGACTGGCTGGAGATTGTGGTGGACGCCTACCCCAGCCCGATCAGCTACAAGGGTGAATACCACCTGCGCAGCGGCAGCACCAAGCAAGAGCTCAAGGGCGCGGCGCTAGACCGCTTTTTGCTGCGCAAGCTTGGGCGACATTGGGACGGCGTGCCTGTGCCGCATGTGAGCGTGGGCGACCTTGACCCTGCTGCCTTCAAAGCGTTTCGTAAACTCGCCACGCTGAGTGGCCGCTTAGACGCTGAAGCGCTGGCTGAGAGCGACGTCGACTTGGTGGACAAGCTGCATTTGAAAGAAGGCAATTTCCTCAAACGTGCCGCAACGCTGCTGTTTCATGCCGATCCTGAAAAGTTCACCACCGGCGCGTGTGTGAAGATTGGGTTCTTCCGCACTGATTCTGATTTGCTTTTTCACGACATGATTCAGGGCGATTTATTCACACAGGTGGACAAAGTCATGGATTTACTGCTCACCAAGTATTTGCGAGCGGCTATCTCGTACCGAGGCACGCAGCGGTTAGAGCGCCTGCCCGTGCCAGAGGCGGCGCTGCGTGAAGCGGTGATCAACGCCATTGCCCATAAAGACTACGGCGTGGCGATTCCTATTCAAATCAGTGTGTATGACGACAAGTTGATGCTGTGGAATCCTGGCCAACTGCCCGTGGACTGGTCGCTAGACCGGCTGCTGTCCAAACACCCATCGCAACCCAGCAACCCTGATATTGCAAAAACCTTGTTTTTGGCAGGCAAGATTGAATCGTGGGGGCGGGGGATTGATTTGATTCGCAACGCCTGCACAACGCATGGCTGCCCAGCGCCCAAGTTTGCGTCTGACAGCACGGGGGTGGAGGTGGTGTTTGCCTTTGCTGCGGTAAAAACTTCGGTAGAAACTTCGGTAAAAACTTCGGTAGAAACGCTGGCGAAAACGCCGGTAGAAATACTCCAGCGACTGGAAACCAATCCGAATATGACCTTGGCTGAACTGGCGATTGAGATTAACCGGACATTACGCGCCATAGAGCTGGCCAGCGCCAAACTGATCAAAGATGGCAAATTAAAACGCGTCGGCCCCCGCAAAGGCGGCTATTGGGAAGTTTTGAAGTGAGTGCCATTTAATACACGTGGCTGGGTGCTTTAGGGGTATAAAAATTCCTCTAGTCGGCGTATTTACTGCATAAGCAGCTATTAAATTCATAGTAAATTTGATTGAAATACGTGTCAAACACCCGTGGTGTGCACCTTGGCGAAGGTGAGGATGATTTCTCGAATGACCTTGCGCTGAGGGGCTGGCAGCTTGAGAAAAGCGTCAAAAGTCTCCCGCTCTAAATAGCCAGTGCCTTCGTCCCAGCGTTTTTGCTCTACCCGCAAGTTCGCCAGCACCCTTCCGCCGTAGCGCAGGTGTTGAGGCTCTACCTTGAGCCATTTGGCAAGCTCTTGCAGCTTGTCTTGGGTTGGAATGCTTTCGCCATTCAGCCATTTCCAGGCTGTTTGCCTGCGTACAGGCGTTCCCAGCCAATATTTA
>JAYUJX010000193.1:0-6763 GCA_043764955.1 Polaromonas sp. | reverse complement strand
ACCAAGCAGTTGCGGCCATTTCAGTCGGCATCGTGCAAGGCACGCCCTTGCTCGATTTGGAATACACCGAAGACTCAGCCTGCGATACGGATATGAATGTGGTGATGACCAGCGCAGGCCATTTCATCGAGGTGCAAGGCACGGCTGAAGGTGTTGCTTTTTCCCGCAAAGAAATGGATGCGCTGCTGCAATTGGCTGAAAACGGCATTGTTGATTTGATTAAAATGCAACGAAATTCATTAAATTCACTATCAAAATAATAGCTATTTAGGCAATAAAAACGGCGGCTAGATGTCAATTTAGATTATTAAATTTAATGATATTAAACAACGATATTGCGTTTCCATGATGAAACTCGTCTTAGCCTCAAACAACCGTGGCAAATTGACCGAATTACAAGCTTTGTTTGCGGGCTTGGATGTGATCTTGCTCCCGCAAGCCAGCCTAGGCGTCAGCGAGGCGGAAGAGCCATTTCGCACCTTCGTCGAAAACGCCTTGACCAAAGCACGTCACGCCAGCGCGGCGACGGGATTGCCGGCGATTGCGGATGATGCGGGCTTGTGTGTCGATGCTTTCGGTGGTTTGCCAGGCGTGGACACCGCGTTTTACGCGACCCAATTTGGCTATGAAAAAGGTGAGGATAACAACGTCAAAGCCTTGCTTGAGCAGCTCAAGGGCGAGACAAATCGCCGCGCAGCATTGGTCAGCACCTTGGTCGCTGTGCGGTCAAAAGACGACCCAGAACCGCTCATCGCGGTAGGTCGCGCTGTGGGCGAAATCACCCAAAAACGGATAGGCATCAACGGCTTCGGTTTCGATCCGGTGATGTACATCCCACAATTAGGCAAAACCTTTGCCGAGTTGAGCGATGCAGACAAAAACGCCAACAGCCACCGTGGCAAAGCCGCCAAGCGTATGTTGGCTTTGATGCAAGAGAACTGGTTTTGAACAAAATTATTCCTGTGGTTTTGGCGACAGAGAAAGCTTCCGCAGCCAAACCCGCCAAAGATATCACCCATTACATGCGTTCCGGCTTGTTGCAGCTGGCTGCGCTGCCGCCGCTGTCTTTGTACGTTCATCTGCCGTGGTGTTTGAAAAAATGTCCGTATTGCGACTTTAATTCGCATGAGGCAACTTCGAATGGTTCATCTGGCGGCGTGCTGTCTGCGGAGCTTGAGCATCGTTACATCGACGCCGTGATTACAGATTTAGATACTTCTTTGCCCTCGATTTGGGGCCGCCCCGTGCATAGCATCTTCATAGGGGGCGGCACGCCCAGCTTGTTTTCACCTGCATCTATCGACCGATTGCTGGGTGACATACGTGCAAGGGTGAAATTAGACCCCGACTGCGAAATCACGTTAGAAGCCAACCCTGGTACGTTTGAAAAAGATCGCTTCAAAGCATTCAGAGCCGCCGGTGTGACCCGCTTGTCGATTGGTGTGCAGAGCTTTAACGATGCGCATTTGAAGGCTTTAGGTCGTGTGCACGACAGCGCGCAGGCCTTTGCTGCCGTCGAGGAAGCGGCGCAATCGTTCGACACCTTCAATTTAGACCTGATGTACGCCTTGCCAGGTCAAACGATAGCTGGTTTAGAGCACGATGTGCAAACCGCCTTGTCCTTAGCGCCGCCACATATCTCGATTTATCACCTCACCATCGAGCCCAACACCTATTTCGCCAAATTTCCTCCCGTTGTACCTGCAGAAGACACGGCCTACGCTATGTTGGATAAGTTGACAGAATTGTTGGGTGGCGCAGGCTTAGAGCGCTACGAAGTTTCGGCCTACGCCAAAACCGGACACCGCTGCTGGCACAACCTCAACTATTGGCAATTTGGCGATTATTTGGGCTTAGGTGCCGGCGCACACAGCAAACTTAGCTTTGCGCACCGTGTTGTGCGCCAAGTTCGCTTTCGCGAGCCTAAGTGGTACATGCAAAATGCCTTTCTGGGCAATGCGGTGACGCAAGACGACGACATCAAACATAAAGAGCTGGCATTTGAGTTCATGCTTAACGCGCTACGTTTGAAAGAGGGATTTGACCCTGTGATGTTTTTTGAACGTACCGGTCTAGCTATGTCAGCTTTACAGCCTGGTTTGCAGCAAGCCATTGCGAAAAACCTGCTAATTCAGACCCCCAAAAGCATCAAACCCACTGAGCGTGGGTTTGATTTTTTGAGTGATTTGCAGGAATTGTTTTTGGGTTAAAAAGGCGTTGAGGAGTTTCTACAAATCTCCAACTCTTCTCTGTAGTTGTAGTAATCCAACTCACACTCAATTGTCTCTTTAATTCTCTCAGGGGTAGAAACACTTACTACGCCTCTGCCTGAACTGAAACTAACACTACCACCAACTTCGATAATTGTTGTTTTTGCTGCTACGGCAGGCGTAGTGGTGGTAGCTGCTACTGCGGGCGTGTCGATTTTTACAAATGCACGGCATCTTTCATAGGTGTAATTGGTGGTTGTTGCCGTAGTTGTGATTATTGCGGGCTTGCCAAGCCTAGCTTCTACTTGTGACGTGGACATTCCAATTCCAACGCTCTGCCAATTGTTAAGACTTGTACATACCGCTTTGGTTACAGGCCCTGCACCACCACTGGTAATGTCATTCGAATTTGTCCCACTACCATTACAAGCTGACAATAAAGCAGCTGCCATTAAAGTCGTTGCAGTTGAAATAACGATTTTTATCATGCTTATGGCTTCCAGATGGGTTCCAAAGGATTTCCAAAATATATGGCGGAAGCGGTGAGATTCGAACTCACGAACAGATCACTCCGTCGCCGGTTTTCAAGACCGGTGCCTTCAACCGCTCGGCCACGCTTCCAAGGCTCTTATTCTATCCTGCGTTCAGACAGTTTTTAGCATGCCTTTGGATTCAATGAAAGAAACTATGTCATTGAGGCCGGAATTTGTCTTTAAATTGGTCATCACGAAGGGTTTGAGGCCTTGGTTTGTGGTGCGCATGCGACGCGTGTCGGCTTCCATCACACTTAAGTTAGCACCGACGTAGGGTGCAAGGTCCGTTTTGTTGATCACAAACAAGTCGCTTTTGGTGATGCCAGGGCCACCTTTGCGTGGAATTTTCTCGCCAGCGGCGACATCGATCACATAAATCGTCAAATCACTTAGTTCTGGACTGAAAGTGGCGGCTAGGTTGTCGCCGCCACTCTCAATAAAAACAATGTCGGCATTCGGGAAGTCCACCAGCATGCGGTCTATGGCTTCTAAATTGATGGAAGCGTCCTCGCGAATGGCGGTGTGGGGGCAGCCGCCCGTTTCAACGCCCATGATTCGCTCAGCGGACAATGCTCCACTGACGGTCAAGATACGCTGGTCTTCCTTGGTGTAAATATCGTTCGTGATGGCGACTAGATCATATTGGTCGCGCATGGCTTTGCAGAGCATTTCCAGCAAGGTGGTTTTGCCAGACCCGACGGGGCCGCCGATGCCGACGCGCAGCGGTGGGAGTTTTTTGGTGCGATGCGGAATGTGGTGAAGTGTCATGATCGGAATAATCTAGAGTATTGGGTTTCGTGTTGAGAGGAGAGAATTGCCAGCATAGGCGAAAAAGCTTGTCGTTCGCTGTCTTGAAGACGCATGGCCGCATCAACGGCAGCGGGAATGTGTTCAGCCAAATTTGCCAAAATACGCTGGCCATCGGTTTGCCCCAAAGGTACGGCGCGTACGGCTGCTTGCGTCATGTTTTCAGCCCACCCAAAGGCGAAGCTCATCAAGCAATCTCTTACATTTGCTTGAGTCGAAGAAGCGGCGAGTGCAAATACAAGCGGATAGGTGGGTGATTTTAAAAAATCTTGCGTACTCTGAATGTTGGTTTGAAAACCAGGTTTGAAACTCGGTTGTTTTCGCCACCAATCGAGCATGGATCGACCCATTTGTTCGGTTTGTAGTCGCAGTTCACTGGTTTCACGGGATTGCAGTACCCAATTGTTCATCTCATCAATCCGCATTAAGTCACCGCGCCGCCAAGCGGGAATAGCTTTCGCAACCACGGCTATATCAGCACGTGCTAGGGTCAAATGCAGCTGATCTATCAACCAATCATTTGCTGCACTAAATGTAGTTATATAGGCACCATCTACGCTGGCTTCCAGGCCTTCTGAGTATGAAAAACCACCGATTGGAAGCGCGGGTGAAGCTAGCCACATCAGCTGCAGCAAGCTTGGGGCAGGAAGGAGCTGTTTGCTTGTTTGACTTCGCATCAAGCGTGCGTATGAGAATGTGAACCGTGGCTGTGCGGTTGCGCTGAATACGCGCCGCCTTCGGGCTCAAACGCGGTTTCTACCTCCGTCACGATCAGGTGCATGGCACGCAACATATCTGCCAAGACATGGTCAGGTTCAATTTTCAGGTGATCGGGTTTCAGTTCAATCGGGACATGGCGGTTGCCTAAGTGGTAAGCCGCTCGGATCAAATCAAAAGCAGAGCCATGGTTTTGAGCTATCTTGATAACCAAGACTTGTTGAGCTCGTGCGATTACTTTGACAAGTGAACCATCTTCCGCGACCAACACATCTCCGCCGCGCACCAAAGTGCCACGCGGCAAAAAAATACCCAATTGGCGTCCGCTTGAATCAGTCGCGTCGAATCGACTTTTTTGACGAATATCCCAATCTAATTCAACGCTGCTGGCTCGTTTTAACAAAACCGGAGCCAAGCCCGCACCTTGGGACATGATTTTTGAAACAGTAATCATCGCACTGTACACATCAGAATAAAAAATACCGCTGCGTCATCGGCAAACTGCTGGCTGGTTCACACGTCAGCAACTGGCCATCAGCGCGAACTTGGTAAGTTTGCGCATTGACGTCCATTTTGGGCAAATAGTCGTTGTGAATCATGTGGCGCTTACCCAAGCCACGAATCCCTTTGACGGCACTCAGGGTTTTATGCAAACCAAAACGTTCACCAATGCCAGCTTGCAGACCTGCTTGCGATACAAAGGTCAGAGATGTTTTTGCCAGCGCACCACCATAAGCACCAAACATAGGGCGGTAATGGACGGGTTGCGGCGTGGGGATGGAGGCATTGGGGTCACCCATCGCAGCCATGGCGATGAAGCCACCTTTAAGTATGAGTGCGGGTTTGACGCCGAAGAAGGCGGGTTTCCAAATCACCAAATCTGCCCATTTGCCGACTTCTATCGACCCGACTTCATGCGCAATGCCGTGGGCAATGGCGGGGTTGATGGTGTACTTGGCTAAGTAGCGCTTGGCGCGGAAGTTGTCGTGCCGATCAGTATCGAGTGGTAATTTACCGCGCTGCTGTTTCATCTTGTGCGCGGTTTGCCAGGTGCGGATGATGACTTCGCCCACTCGCCCCATCGCTTGCGAGTCAGAACTGAACATACTGATAGCGCCCAAGTCGTGCAAGATGTCTTCTGCCGCAATGGTTTCCTTGCGGATACGGCTTTCAGCGAAGGCCAAGTCTTCCGCAATCGCGGGGTCTAAGTGGTGGCAGACCATCAGCATGTCAACATGCTCGTCGAGGGTGTTGATGGTGTAGGGGCGTGTTGGGTTGGTTGAGCTGGGCAACACATTGGGTTCACCCACCACCTTCAAAATATCAGGTGCATGGCCACCGCCTGCACCTTCGGTGTGAAAGGTGTGAATCGTGCGGCCTTTGAACGCTGCCACGGTGTCCTCCACAAAACCGCTCTCGTTCAAGGTGTCGGTATGAATGGCGACTTGGATGTCTGTCTCTTCCGCCACGTTCAAACAATTGTCAATCGCTGCCGGCGTTGTCCCCCAGTCTTCGTGAAGTTTTAAACCCAAAACACCCGCACTGACTTGTTCATGCAGGGCGGCGGGCAGCGATGCATTACCTTTGCCCATAAACCCTAGGTTCATCGGAAAGGCATCTGCCGCTTGCATCATGCGTTCAATGTTCCACGGCCCTGGTGTACAGGTGGTGGCAAAAGTGCCTGTGGCTGGTCCCGTCCCACCGCCCAGCATGGTGGTGACGCCGCTGCACAAGGCTTCTTCAATTTGCTGCGGCGCTATGAAGTGGATGTGTGTATCCACACCACCCGCCGTGACGATGTTGCCTTCGCAGCTGATGATTTCTGTCCCTGGGCCAATGATGATGTCCACGCCGGGCTGCGTATCGGGGTTGCCCGCTTTACCAATGGCAACGACACGGCCACCTTTGAGACCAATATCCGCTTTGACAATGCCCCAGTAATCCATGATAACGGCGTTGGTCAGCACGGTATCAACAGCCCCTTGCGCTCTGGTACGTTGGCTTTGCGCCATGCCATCGCGTATGGTTTTGCCTCCACCGAATTTGACTTCTTCGCCATAGCTGCCGGCGCGCAAGGTGTAATCTGCCTCCACTTCGATGATCAAATCCGTGTCCGCTAAGCGCACGCGGTCACCCACTGTGGGTCCAAAAATTTCCGCGTAGGCGCGTCGTTCAATTGCCGCCATTACAAAGCCCCCTGGATTTTTGCTTGAAAACCATAGACATGTCGTGAGCCGGCATAGTCCACCAGTTCAACTGTGCGTTGCTGCCCAGGCTCGAAGCGAACCGCGGTGCCCGAGGCAATGTTCAAACGCATACCACGTGCAGCGGCACGGTCAAAACCCAACGCGGCGTTGGTTTCTGCAAAATGGTAGTGAGATCCGACTTGAATCGGTCTATCGCCTTGGTTTTGCACCACAAGTGTGCAGTTTCTTCGCCCTGTGTTGAGCGCATGCTCGCCGTCGTCTATGAGTAGTTCGCCCGGCGTCATGCTAT
>JAYUJX010000192.1:0-6788 GCA_043764955.1 Polaromonas sp. | reverse complement strand
TAACGCGCCGGCTAGAGGCCGATTTTAATACCCCATAAAAAGAAGTGAAATCATCCAAAGAATTAACCGAAAGCACTTGCTCTGCCGCATCGCCAGCCACCGGAATCCGGATAGGTTGCGCCCCTGTGGCTAGCACCAAGCTGCTGAAATCTAGGCTTTGCTGAATGCCGTCTTTTTCAGTGGTGATAGTTTTTACGTAAGGGTCAAAACGCAGCACCCGCGTGTGCGCCAGCAAGGTGACGTTTTGCGTTTCAGCCATTTTTGCTGCGGTTGTCACCACCAGCTGCTCAGGCGCTTTTTTCTGTGCAAAAGCGTTGGAAAGCGTGGGTTTGGCGTAAAAGTCGCCACTGTCGGCGGTGATCACCACCACGGGCGTGGTGGCGTCCAGTTTGCGAAACTCGCGCGCAGTCGTCCAGCCCGCCAGCCCTGCGCCAATGATGATGATTGGGTTCATAGTGATTTATCTCGATATAAAACCTTACCCGTTCGCCCTGAGCTTGTCGAAGGGTTCATGAAGACTTCGACAGGCTCAGTCCGAACGGAGTTGGTTTTGATTAAAAATCTGGCTTAAATTTCTACCGCTTCGAAGTCCGCCTTAGCAACGCCACAATCTGGGCATTCCCAGCTGGCCGGTACGTCTTTCCACAAGGTGCCGGCTGCAATGCCGTCTTCTGGGCGACCTGCCGCTTCGTCGTACACAAAGCCGCAAACGATGCAAATATATGTTTTCATGGTGTTTTCCTAGTTTTTCTAAATTGAGTGGATGGCTAAGTTAAGTGGATTATTTAGATAGGTCGAATTATGCAGAAGCCTTAACAGCATCCAAACGCGCCTGGTAATGCGCTGCGTGGCGCTTTTCGACGTTGGCAAGTGCGGCAAAACGCTTTTGCGCCTTGTCCAACATCGCTTTGAACTGGGCGGCATGGACTTTGCTTTCTTCAATCTGCTCATCCATCTCGGCCACAGCGGCAGCATTGCCCTCTAATTCTGCGGTTTTGCGAAAGCCTGGGTACATTTCGGTGTATTCGTAGGTTTCGCCATCGATGGCGATTTGCAGAGCTTTGGCGGGTGTCATGGTTGCTTTGGGGTAGAGCAAATCTAAATGACCGAAGGCGTGCATCACTTCTTGGTCGGCCGTGGCTTCAAACGCCTCTGCCGTTTCAATATCGCCAGCTTCACGGGCTAATTTCGCGAAATAGCGGTATTTGATGTGCGCCATGGACTCACCAGCAAAGGCGGATTCCAAGTTGGCAATGGTTTTGATTTCGGGGACTTTTTGGGTAGCTGTTGTCATGATGAACTCCTGTAGGTTGAACAAATTGAGGGGAAAACTAAGCGATTAGGTCTACTAGATAGCATTTATTAATCGACACAGAAGTAATGATAGTTTATATTATAGTTAATGCCAATTGATTTTTACTAACTGATTGATAGTGACTATGAAAAGCACTTTTTAACGATTTTATTTATGTCAGTCTCATGCCAGTATCTGTAGAGAGATTGACCTAAAATAAGATAGCTTTTTCAAGCAACAAACAAGCATTTCACATAGTGATAACACGACGCAAGTGGGGAACATATGGCAAACAAGATATCAAAAATCATTTACACACTGACTGACGAAGCGCCCATGCTGGCAACGCACTCTTTTTTGCCAGTGGTGAGAGCCTTTGCTGCACCAGCAAATATCGACGTGACGCTGAGTGATATTTCTGTCGCGGCCCGTGTGCTGGCTGAGTTTCCGGAAAGCCTGACCGAAGCGCAAAAAGTACCCAACACACTTGCAGAGCTGGGCAAGTTAACGCTGCTGCCAGACACCAACATCATCAAGCTGCCTAACATCAGCGCGTCGGTGGGCCAGTTGACGGCTTGCATCAAAGAGCTGCAAGCCAAAGGTTATAACATTCCAGATTACCCCGCTGAGGCTAAAACTGCCGAAGACAAAGCGCTTCGTGCACGCTACAACAAATGCACCGGTAGCGCTGTGAACCCAGTCTTGCGTGAGGGTAACTCAGACCGCCGCGCACCCAAAGCCGTGAAAGAATACGCGCGTAAAAACCCGCATTCGATGTCTGATTGGAGCCAAGCGTCGCGCTCGCACGTGTCGCACATGCACGCTGGCGATTTCTACCACGGCGAGAAATCCATGACTTTGGACAAAGCCCGCGACGTGCGTATGGAGTTGATCACCACCGCTGGCAAAACCATTGTGTTGAAAGAAAAAGTGTCCTTGCTGGATCGTGAAGTGATCGACAGCATGTACATGAGCAAAAAAGCGCTGTACGAATTTTACGAAAAAGAAATCGACGACGCGTACAAAACTGGCGTGATGTTCTCCCTGCACGTCAAAGCCACGATGATGAAGGTGTCGCACCCTATCGTTTTCGGTCACTGCGTGAAGATTTTCTACAAAGACGCCTTCGCCAAGCACGGCAAACTGTTTGACGAAATCGGCGTGAACGTGAACAACGGTATGGCTGACTTGTACGCCAAAATCGCCACCCTGCCCCAGTCAAAGCAAGACGAAATCAAGCGTGATATTCATGCTTGTCACGAAGGTCGCCCTGCTCTTGCCATGGTAGATTCAGCCAAAGGCATCACCAACTTCCACTCTCCCAACGACATCATTGTGGACGCTTCCATGCCAGCCATGATTCGCAATGGCGGCATGATGTGGGACGCCAATGGCCGGTTGAAAGAAGTCAAAGCGGTGATGCCAGAATCCACCTTTGCCCGTATTTACCAAGAAATCATCAACTTCTGCAAATGGCATGGCGCGTTTGACCCGAAAACCATGGGTACCGTGCCTAACGTGGGTTTGATGGCGCAGCAAGCTGAGGAATACGGCTCACACGACAAAACCTTTGAAATTTCTGAGGCTGGCGTAGCAAATATTGTCGACATCGCGACAGGCGAAGTCTTGCTCTCAGAAAACGTCGAAGAAGGTGATATTTGGCGCATGTGCCAGGTGAAGGATGCACCGATTCGCGACTGGGTGAAACTCGCCGTCAACCGTGCCCGCAACTCTGGCATGCCTGTTGTGTTCTGGTTGGACCAGTACCGTCCGCACGAAGCGCAGCTGATCACCAAAGTCAAAATGTACTTGCACGAGCACAACACCACGGGCTTGGACATCCAAATCATGAGCCAAGTGCGCGCCATGCGCTACACCTTAGAGCGCGTACAGCGCGGATTGGACACCATCAGCGCGACGGGCAACATCTTGCGCGATTATTTGACCGATTTGTTCCCGATTTTAGAGCTGGGTACCAGCGCCAAAATGCTCTCCATCGTACCGTTGATGGCCGGTGGCGGCATGTACGAAACCGGTGCTGGCGGCTCTGCGCCTAAGCATGTGCAGCAATTGGTGGAAGAAAACCACCTGCGCTGGGACTCTTTGGGCGAATTCATGGCTTTGGCTGTGTCGCTGGAAGACTTGGGCTTGAAATCGGGCAACAAAAAAGCCACTGTTTTGTCCAAAGCTTTGGACAAAGCCACTGGCGAGTTACTAGACAAGAAAAAAGGCCCCTCTACTCGCACTGGCGAGCTGGACAACCGTGGCAGCCATTTCTACATCGCGATGTTCTGGGCACAAGCACTCGCAGAACAAACGGAAGATGCTGATTTGCAAGCGCACTTTGCACCATTGGCCAAGACGCTGACTGCGAACGAAGACAAAATCGTGGCCGAGCTCAAAGCCGTGCAGGGCAAACCAGTTGATATTGGCGGCTACTTTATGCCAATCACTGAAAAAGTTGACGCCGTGATGCGCCCAAGTGCGACGTTTAACGCAGCACTTGCTTCAGCATAAAAGTAAAACCACTTCACGCGTCATTCCCGCGAAGGCGGGAATCCATGGCGATGGTTTGTGGATTCCCGCTTTCGCGGGAATGACGCACTTTTTAAACAGCCTTGTAGAAAATGTAATCAGCCTGATAGCGAACAATTTGTTTGCTGCCAGCGTTGCCTGCATCACAAGCCGTGGCCGGCGCCACTCCGCCAGCGGTAGCGACGCGCTGAATATGAGTCACCCCCGTCATCGCACCCGCGCCCATTGCTGGGTTGGCTTTGACCAATTGCAACGGAATATTGCCTGCACTGCTAGGAGCGACAGCCACTTGTGCCCCTGTGAGCTTTGAGCCATCCATGCTTTCCCAAGTGGCCGGTGGACCATAGTATTTGCCCACTTGCTTGCCGCTGCGGTCGTTCAACTTGGCATCTGGCCCGACAAACACCCATTCAAACTGGCCAGCCATGTCTTTTTTCGGGTTGCATTGGTAGGTAATATCGCCAGCGCCTACGGTTTCTAGGGCGACCTTGTGACCAGCTGGCACTTGCACGGCGGCTGGCAGATTGGCTTGCGAATACATAGGCGCATCTGCCATCATTGGTTTAGCCGACATGCTGCCACAGCCGGTGAGTGCGGACAAACCCAGCACGGAAGCGGCTGCAAAAGCAGAATAGGTCAATGTAGAGGATTTGATTTTCATAGGAACTCCAAAGTTGTTGAACAAGTTATACGCAGGGTGTTGCTGCGTTGGATTCAAACAAAACCTTGAATAGCCCAAAAAAAATCGAAAACCCTACTTTGATGGATGCGCAATGCACGACTCTGCCCCAGCTTGCCACGGTGCATAGCTTTGCATGATAGTTTTGAACTCCGCAGACGCCTCAAAATCTGCCAACGCAGTCTGCAAATGCGGCCAATTTTGCGCTGCAAACCAGGTTTTATCGACATGTGAAAATTGACGTAAAAAAGGCATGTAGCCGGCGTATTTACTGCCTGAACAGCTATTTAAAGCATAGCGATTTACTGCCATTTCCGCGTTAATTACTGCTACAAATTCTGCCGCTTTAGCCCGATGAAGCAAAGCATCGCAGGTTTGTCCAGCCTTGTCGTAGCGATTCGGATATTTGTACCGGTCTAGGTGAAACTTGAAATCGCCATCGCACTGGGCGATCAGCGCTAAGGCCTCTTCTTCGTTCTCAAGCCAACCGTACGGATCGTTCTGCCGCAGCGCCCACAGCATGATATCCAGGCTTTGGTCTATGACTTGGCCGCTAGGCAAAACCAGCACGGGAACTGTGCCTTTGGGCGACGCTGCCAGCATGTCGGCGGGTTTGTCTCGCAAAACAACTTCGCGGTGTTCGTAATCAACACCAGCTTTCATGCCACTGGCCAGCAAAGCCAGCCGCGCCCGCATGGCGTACGGGCAGCGGCGGAAGGAGTACAAAATCGGTAAATTCACAAAAAATCCGTTCGGGCTGAGCCTGTCGAAGCCTTCGTACAAAACCCTTCGACAAGCTCAGGGCGAACGGTGTCTGTTTTCATTCAATAGGATTTGCCTTTGCCGCTCCGTAAACCGTGCTAAATCTTCAGGCGTTTTGCTGCCATGGCAATGCGGACAACTCAAACCCAATACGAAAAGTGGCGATTCTTTGTCCGCTTGGCTGATAGGCTCACGGCAAGCTCGGCACAAGCCGTAATCACCGGGCTTCAAGCCCTGCCCCACGGTGACGCGCTCGTCAAATACAAAGCATTCACCTTCCCACAGGCTTTGCTCAGCCGGCACAGTCTCCAAATACTTCAAAATGCCACCTTCAAGGTGGTAAACCTCGTCAAACCCTTGGGCTTTGAGAAATGCTGTCGATTTCTCGCAGCGAATGCCACCCGTGCAAAACATCGCAACTTTGGTTTTTTTGTCGACTTCACCGGCTTTTTTGGCCTCAGATTCGGCAATCTTCGGCTGCGCCATCAACCACTCAGGAAACAGCGAAAAGCTCTTCAACCGAGGATCCACCGCGCCTTTAAAGGTGCCAATATCCACTTCGTAGGTGTTGCGGGTGTCGATAACGAGCACATCAGGGTCTGAAATCAGCGCATTCCAGTCTTGCGGTTTGACGTATTTGCCCACCATCGCGTTCGGATTCGCCGTTGGCACGCCCATGGTGACGATTTCTTTTTTCAGCTTCACCTTCATGCGGTAAAACGGCGGCTTGCTGGACCAAGATTCTTTGTGCTCCAGCGTTGCTAAACGTGGGTCAGCTTTCAAATACGCCAACACCGCACGCACACCTGCCTCAGGGCCAGCAATCGTGCTGTTGATCCCCTCATTCGCCAGCAAAATCGTGCCCTTCACATCCTGCGACTCGCAAAACGCGAGCAGCGGTTCTTTCATCTCAGGGAAATTTGAGAGCTCAACGAACTTGTAGAAGGCAGCAGTTAAATAACTTGAATCAAAAATGCTTGTCATGGTTACCATTTTATCGTTTGCTATCGCGCACTCAACTGACGCAAATCAAAGCAATCGCTTGTAATCAGTGACAAACTGGCAACATTCTTTACAAAGCCTTTGCACAGCAGCCCTTGCAGCGTTAAACCAGCACCGTACAATTTACTTTGGCAGGTTACTAACCAATGGGTTATTAGCCTAAATTTTGTAGGACATTAGCGCGACCTTTGGCACTCTCGGTTTGTGAGTGCTAATATAATTATTCGAAATCGTAAGATTGTTGAAAACATATTGATTCTCATATTTTGATTAAGGGAACATCACAATGTCACTGACTATGAATGCTTTGCAACCTGTAAATTTGACGACCAACAACACCCTCGCCACCGCCACGTGGGGCTTGGTACCGTCGCTCGGCAATTTAGACGCCTACATCTCCAGCGCCAACCGCATGCCTATGCTGACACTGGAAGAAGAGCAGCGTTTTGCCAAAAACCTGCGTGATAACAACGACTTAGACGCCGCTGAAAAGCTGGTTTTGTCGCACTTGCGCCT
>JAYUJX010000191.1:0-6815 GCA_043764955.1 Polaromonas sp. | reverse complement strand
ATTCCCGTGTATTGGTTTAATGTTTACACGATATTGCTGGTTCGCCCCGCACGGGAACAGGGCGGCACATCGTCGTAGACAGCTTAAACTTACTTGGTGCGAGAAGCCATGATAGCTTCAGACACATTACGCGGTGCTTCAGAGTAGTGCTTGAATTCCATGGTGTAGGAAGCACGACCTTGAGACATGGAGCGCAAAGTGGTTGAGTAGCCAAACATTTCTGACAACGGCACTTCAGCTTTAATAGCCTTACCGCCGCCAACCATGTCTTCCATACCTTGAACCATACCGCGGCGTGAGGACAAATCGCCCATCACGTTACCAGCGTAGTCTTCAGGCGTCTCAACTTCAACCGCCATCATCGGCTCCAAAATCACTGGGCTAGCTTTACGGCAACCTTCTTTGAAACCAAAGATAGCAGCCATTTTGAACGCCAATTCATTCGAGTCAACATCATGGTATGAACCGAAGTGCAGCGTCACTTTGACGTCAACCACTGGGTAGCCAGCCAAAACGCCTTGTGTCACCGCTTCGTTAATACCTTTTTCAACGGCAGGAATGTATTCACGAGGAACAGTTCCGCCTTTGATCGCGTCAACGAATTCGATACCTTTACCCGGCTCATTCGGCTCAATTTTGAGCACAACGTGACCGTACTGACCCTTACCGCCAGATTGACGAACGAATTTACCTTCGGCATCTTCGATGGTCTTACGAATCGTTTCGCGGTAGGCCACTTGCGGCTTACCCACGTTGGCTTCAACGCCAAACTCGCGCTTCATGCGGTCAACAATGATTTCCAAGTGAAGTTCGCCCATACCTGCAATCAGGGTTTGGCCGGATTCTTCGTCGGTTTTGACGCGGAAAGAAGGGTCTTCTTGCGCCAAACGCTGCAAAGCTATACCCATTTTCTCTTGATCAGCCTTGGTTTTTGGCTCAACCGCCTGTGTAATCACGGGCTCAGGGAAAATCATGCGCTCAAGCGTCACAATCGCTGAAGGATCGCACAATGTTTCGCCAGTTGTGACGTCTTTCAAGCCAATGCAAGCAGCGATGTCGCCGGCACGAATTTCAGAGACTTCTTCACGCTCATTGGCGTGCATTTGCACGATACGACCGATACGCTCTTTTTTGCCGCGCACTGGGTTGTAAATGGTGTCGCCTTTTTGCAAGACGCCAGAGTAAACGCGCACGAAAGTCAACTGGCCCACAAACGGATCGGTCATCAATTTGAATGCCAAAGCAGAGAATTTCTCGCTGTCATCGGCTTTACGTACGACGGGTTGCTCGTCATCGTCAATGCCTTTAACCGGCGGAATGTCAACTGGTGAAGGCATGAAGTCCAACACAGCGTCCAACATGCGCTGTACGCCTTTGTTTTTAAACGCGGTACCGCACAACATAGGCTGGATTTCGCTGGCGATCGTACGCTTGCGAATACCGTCCATGATTTCAGCTTCGGTCAAATCACCTTCTTCAAGGTACTTGTTCATGTACTCTTCGGTGGCTTCAGCTGCAGCTTCAACCATTTTTTCGCGCCACTCTTTAGCTGTTGCCAGCAAGTCAGCAGGAATCTCTTCGTAGGTGAATTTCATACCTTGTGAAGCTTCGTCCCAAATGATGGCCTTCATTTTGATAAGGTCAATCACGCCTGTGAAGTTTTCTTCAGCACCGATAGGAAGCACGATAGGCACAGGTGTCGCTTTCAAGCGCAGCTTCATGCCTTCAACGACTTTGTAGAAGTTGGCACCGGTACGGTCCATCTTGTTCACAAATGCCAAACGTGGCACTTTGTACTTGTTGGCCTGACGCCAGACGGTTTCAGACTGCGGTTGCACGCCGCCCACGGCACAATAAACCATCACAGCACCGTCCAACACGCGCATAGAACGCTCAACTTCAATCGTGAAGTCAACGTGGCCCGGGGTGTCGATGATGTTGATGCGGTGGTCTTGACGTGAACCGTCCATACCCTTCCAGAAACAGGTCGTTGCAGCAGAAGTAATCGTGATACCACGCTCTTGCTCTTGCTCCATCCAGTCCATGGTGGCAGCGCCGTCGTGAACTTCACCAATTTTGTGGTTCACGCCGGTGTAAAAAAGTACGCGCTCTGTCGTCGTGGTTTTACCAGCGTCAATGTGCGCTGAAATACCAATGTTGCGATAGCGCTCGATAGGTGTAATGCGAGCCATAATAAATCCTTTGTTGCTCTAAATTCAAATAACTAGCCGCAAACGATGCGGCGTAGCGAGCAAGTCTCAGGCTAGGCGGTTTTGGGCAGACAGTGCAATCAACACGGCCACAGCAAAACCAACGACGCATGAGGCTTGCGCAGTAGCCGCCTCTTAGAAACGGAAGTGGCTGAACGCTTTGTTGGCCTCTGCCATGCGGTGAACTTCGTCACGCTTCTTCATCGCACCGCCACGACCTTCGGTCGCTTCGATCAACTCGTTTGCCAAGCGCAAAGACATGGATTTTTCACCACGCTTTTTAGCGGCTTCTTTGAGCCAACGCATGGACAAAGCCAAGCGACGCACAGGGCGCACTTCAACGGGCACTTGGTAGTTTGCACCACCAACGCGGCGAGATTTCACCTCAACCATTGGCTTGATGTTGTTGATAGCGATTGCAAACGCTTCAACAGGATCTTTACCGCCAGATTTTTTCTCAATAAAGTCCAGAGCACCGTAAACGATGCGCTCTGCGACTGCTTTTTTCCCGCCTTGCATGATCACGTTCATGAATTTAGCGAGCTCGATGTTGCCGTATTTAGGATCTGGCAGAATTTCACGTTTAGGGACTTCGCGACGACGTGGCATGGTTTCACCTCTTATATCTTGCTTCAGTGGATGCTTTTAATTCGCACCTGCAGGTCATCAGACCTCACTTACTCGATTCGCCCCCGATATTGGGAGTTGGAATCACTACGCTGTTTTGTTTGCGCCACGCAAACTACAGCACCGAAAAACTTTTACAAACTACTTTGCTTACTTAGCCTTAGGCTTTTTAGCGCCGTACTTGGAACGCGATTGCTTGCGGTCTTTCACGCCTTGCAAATCGAGCGAACCACGCACGATGTGGTAACGCACACCTGGCAAGTCTTTGACACGACCGCCACGAACCAGCACAACGCTGTGTTCTTGCAAGTTGTGGCCTTCACCGCCGATGTATGAAATCACCTCAAAACCGTTGGTCAAGCGCACTTTGGCAACTTTACGCAAAGCGGAGTTAGGCTTCTTTGGCGTGGTGGTGTACACACGTGTACACACGCCGCGGCGTTGTGGTGAGTTCTGCATAGCAGGACTCTTGGACTTGACGGTCTCGACCTCGCGTCCTTGTCGAATTAACTGATTAATGGTTGGCACTGCAACATCCTAAAAATAAAAACGTCCCTAAACGATAAGAAACGTATGTATAAATTGCTTTTGGCACATAAATATGACCTAAGCGCTAACTTGAGACCCCCTGACGTGACTCAGAGACCTCACGACGAACCCACTAGAGTCGCTTTTTAAAGCTTTCTAGCGAAGACACCTTCCCCTCGGAAAATTCCGAAAAGCCTTCTAGTATAGCAGACTTCCCGAATTTAGATGGTTTTTCACTTGATCCACAACCGCAGCGCATCCCAAGCTCGACCCATAAATCCAGCTTGCGCTACACCTTCAAGCGCTAAAAGTGGCACATCCAGCACGGGTTGGTCACCCACGGAGATTTTTAAAACAGCAGCTTGCTGACCTTTCACCAAGGGTGCCAACAGCGGGTCCACTCTTGAAATGCTGGTTTTCAGCTTGGCAGCGCTACCTGCGGGCAAGGCAACCACAATCGCCTCGGTGCGGCCTAGTTTGACGGTGTTTTCAGCGCCCTTCCACACTTTTGGGGTAACCACGGCTTGGCCTGCGTCAAACAATTTGACGGCTTCGAAAGCGGTGTAACCCCAATTGAGAAGTTTTTGCGCCTCGTTGGCGCGGTCGTTTTCGCTAGCCGTGCCTAAAACGATGGCTAATAAACGACGGCTGCCGGGCGCTGCATTGGCCCCTGAGCCAGCGCCCAAACCAGCAAAGTCGCGCTTGGCCGTTGCAATTAAACAGTAACCGGCTGCCTCGGTGTGGCCGGTTTTCAAGCCATCAACCGTCGGGTCGCGAAAAAGCAACAAATTGCGGTTGCTGTCGTTCGAGGTGGGTGTACCTTGGTAGCGGTATTTTTTGAGGGCATAGTAGCTGGTGTATTGGGGGAAATCGGTCATCAGGCGGGTGGCCAGCACGCTTAAATCCCGCGCGGTGGTGGTGTGGCCGGCTTCGGTCAAGCCTTCAGGGTTTTTGTAACCGGTATTTTTCAAGCCGAGCAGCTTGCCCTGCTCGTTCATCAGCTGCACAAACCGCTCAACGCTGCCACCCACGCCCTCCGCCAAGGCGAGGGTGGCGTCATTGCCAGATTGAACAATCATGCCTTTGATCAAATCTTCCACCGGCACTTGCATGGTGGGGTCGATAAACATGCGGGAACCTGGCATTTTCCAGGCGCGGATGCTGACGGGCAAGGTCTGCTTGAGGTCGATTTTCTTGGCTTTTAGCGCATCAAACACCAAATAAGCCGTCATCAGTTTGGTCAAAGACGCTGGTTCAATCGGTGAATCGACGTTTTTTTCGGCCAAAATTTGGTTCGCCGTGACGTCTAGCAGCAAATATGACTTGGCGGCCACTTCTGGCGGAGCCAAGATGGATGGCGGTGCTGCAACTGCAGTATTTTGCGCATGAACCGAGCCATTGGCCATTAAAAATAGGCCAAATAGAGCGGGGATGATAGTTTTTAGTAAGTTTTTCATGGAATAAGAACAGTATTTTTGCTATGTTTTTAATAGCTTCTTAGGCAATAAATGCGACGGCTAGATGCCTATTTATCTTCAAAAACTACCCGAAGTCGACTTTGAGGGTTTTTGAACAAAATTATCAATTAGATCAATAGGTTAGATCGATTAACGACCAATCCCTGCCGGCAAAACCAGCCGCTCGACGACTTTTCCACGTTTGAGGTGCGACTCAACGATCTCGTCAATATCGGCGTTGTCCACAAAACTGTACCAAACGCCTTCTGGATACACCACCGCCACGGGGCCGCCGGCGCAACGGTCTAAACAGCCGGCTTTGTTGACACGAACTTGGCCTTTGCCACTCAAATCAGCCTGTTTCACCAACATTTTGCAGCGATCAAAGCCTTCTTGGGCGTGGTGCTGGGCGCAGCTGTCTTCGCCGTTTTTGCGTTCATTGGTGCAAAAGAAGATGTGGCGTTCGTAATATTGTGAGGATGGTTTTTTTTCGAGCATGCTGTATTTTAGTTACCGCAACTGACTAAACGCCGCAAATGAGGCGTCAATTGACATTTGGTTTCGAAATTCGTGCCATCACATACGCCACCGCCGCAAACGGCCACAACCAGCCCAACCACTGCACCACGCCATGAAAGCGAATAAACCTACCCTGCTCCCAAGTTTGCAGGGTTTGCGCAAAATACGGGTTAGCCGGCGCTAAATTGAGCACGAACAACTGCACCACCAAGGCCAAAAGCAATACGGCGATGCAACTTCTGGCTGACATTGCCAAACATAGCACCCCAGCCACCGCCGCGCCCAGCAAGCCCAGTTTGACCGGCAAAGTGAGCCAAGCCAAAGCATGCTCAGGGCCATAACTCAAGCCCGCAGAAATAGCGGAAACCAGCACCGATATGGCCAAAGCCGCTATCAAAAATACAACGCGCTGAATAGTTGAACGCAAAATGGAATAGGCCAACAAAATCGGTATGAACGCGCCTAGCAGCACGCACAGCAGCTCAGCCCCGGGTAAAAGCGGCTGCAATTCAATGGTGCGCATGGGCAGCCACTCTAAAAATGGCGTGTCCGACAGGGCTGCGCCCAAAGCGGTTTCCACCCGCTCTAGCACCTGCCCCAGCCCCAAAGGGACAGCTGCGGGGAAGATCACCGCAATCGGCCACAGCGCCAGCAACACCAAGCCGCCACGCGCTTGCGGCACAAACCAGGTGCGGCGGAAATGGCTCCAGCGGTCAATCGCGCCTACTTTTTCAAGCGCCCATGCCAATGTGCCGCCCAAAAAGCCACCCAAAGCGTTGAGCCACAAATCGACATTAGACGCACGCCGTGACGGCAAATAGTTTTGCACGCTCTCCAAAATCATGGAAAGCGTGAACACTAGCAAAGTCACGCCCAAGACGGCAAACCTACCATGCCCCGTGCGCAGCGCCGTTAAAACGCCCAAAAACCCCAAAGGCGCATAACCGGCGATGTTGATCGCCACGTCAAAGCCCGTCCAATACTTGGGCAGCGGCTGCGTGAGGTAAGCCCACGGCAAAATGCCTTGGTTGCGCCAATCATCAAAGGGGTACAGGCTGGCATAAATGACCAAGGCAATGTACGCCAAAGTCAGCGGCCAAGCGGCGGTTTTACGGTGGCTTGGCATGGTTTTTCGTCGCTAAATCGAGATCATTTGTGGTTAAAACGGCTTAACCACAACCAAAATCACCGCAACCAACAGCAAAATCACCGGCACTTCGTTGTACCAGCGGTACCAAACGTGGCTACGAGAAGGTGCATTTTTCTCAAACTTTTTCAGCAAACTACCGCAGCTGTGGTGGTAGCCCATCACCAGTAAGACAATCACCAGTTTGGCATGCATCCAAGCGTTCCCTGGACTTTTGCCAATGCCATAATACAGCCATAGCAACAAGCCAAACACCAACGCAGGCAGCGCCAAAATGGTGGTGAAACGGTACAACTTACGCGCCATCAGCAGCAAACGCGCGCGCTC
>JAYUJX010000190.1:0-1900 GCA_043764955.1 Polaromonas sp. | reverse complement strand
TGCGTGCGGGGGTGCATTCGCGCAAAAACTGCAAGCCCCACAGCCACTGGCGCATATCGGCGCGAATGCGGAACAGCAAGGGGGCATCTTCTTTGCCCAACCATTGCAGCACTTTGAGCGGGGCACTTGGGTTGGCCCAAGGCTCGGCATGGCTGACGGAAATTTGCCCACCGTTGGCAAAACTGGTTTCTGCCGCAGGGGAAGCCTGACGGTCTAATACCGTTACCTCATGGCCAAGTTGAGAAAGATAATAAGCAGAGCTAACACCAAGCAAGCCGCTGCCGAGGATGAGTACACGCATTTTAGAGCCTTTTAAGCATGCAGTCGGCGATTTCATTACCTTAATAGCTATAAACATTATAGCATTTATGGCTAAAAAGAACGTCAATCGAGGCTGCTTTGCCGCTCCCCCTGTCCTTGGTACCTGAGAGATTCACAGCGCGCCACATCGGCTTGCTGTTTGCTCCTTCGGTGCAGAGCATCGATATTACATGTGCTGTAACACGACACCCTAGCTCTCCAGACGGCGTTTAAAAGTATGCAGTACATCACCAAAGTCAACCTCATGTGAAACAAAGTCAGCTTAATTTGGATACCTGAGCGTTCATGGGAGTTTGCGCCTTCGGTGAAACGGCTAACCGTTTTCTCTCCTGCAATACGAATTGTAATGCAAACATCTTTGATGTGTAAAGCGGTAAGATATCGGCTAGTAAAACATCGCAGTCCATCACCGTCGAATTGAGGAAAATATTTTATGTATGCAGACCGTAAATCCCGATTGCTAGCCGTACTCCAATCTGAAATTGACAGCAAGCGATTACCTGGCGCAGTGGTGATGCTATCGCGTCACGGCAAGGTAGAGCTGTTTGAAAGTTTGGGTCAGCAAAACCCTGAAGATGCATCGCCCATGGCGAAAGATTCCATCTTCAGAATTTACTCGATGACCAAACCCATCGTCTCGGTGGCAACCATGATGTTGATGGAGCAGGGTAAGCTGCTGCTCAGCGATCCAGTGAGTAAATATTTGCCAGAGTATGCGAAACAGCAGGTGGCTGTGGAGTCGGGGGGGCAGGTAAACTTTGTACCCGCGAAGCCTGCCACGGTGCAAGATTTATTACGCCACACCGCTGGTTTGACATATGAATTTTTGGGCAATTCCGCTGTTCAAAAAGCCTATCGCAGCGCCAAGATTGGCATGGCTTTGCGTGATGCCAGCAATGCCGAGTTTTCCAAAACTCTGGCAGCGCAGCCCCTACAATTTGAGCCAGGCACTGTGTGGGAATACAGCCGCGCCACAGACGTGATGGGCGCTCTGGTTGAGGCCATCAGCGGTCAAACGTTGGGAAATTTTCTGCAGAAGCAGATTTTTAAGCCGCTCAACATGCTGGAAACAGGTTTTAGCGTCCCTGCAGACAAGCACTACCGCATCGCCGAGCCGTTCAAAAAAGACCCCGATGGCGGCATTCAGCTGAAATTGATCAACATTCACGACCATCCTATCTTTGAATCTGGCGGTGGTGGCTTGGCTTCTACGGCGCAAGATTACGCACGGTTTTTGCAATTCATGCTGAACAAAGGTGAGCTGGATGGCGTGCGCTTGCTCAGCAGCCACACCGTTGACTTCATGACGGCAGACCATTTGGGTAGCTTGCCCATCAGCGCCTCCAGCGCTGGAACTTTGTTGCCGCCGGGTCACGGTTTTGGCTTGGGCTTTGCCGTGCGTAAAGAAACCGGCATCAGTACCGTGCCGGGTTCAGCCGGCGTGTATTACTGGGGTGGCATTGCAGGAACGAGCTTTTTCGTCGACCCCAAGCTAGACATGTTCGCCATGCTGATGATCCAAGCCCCGAACCAGCGCGATTATTACCGCCCGCTGTTCAGGAACCTGGTTTATGCGGCG
>JAYUJX010000189.1:0-1900 GCA_043764955.1 Polaromonas sp. | reverse complement strand
GCAGCAGTAAATCCAAACTCACACGCTCGACGCCGGGCATGGACTTGACGAGTTCACGGCGGTTTTGACCCTCCAGCACAAAGACCGGGTAGATCAGGTCGTTGGGTGTGACTGCGTTTTCACGAACCAAATTACGCGTAAATACATCTCTGCGCAGACGGCGCGGGCGATTGCTGGGAAAAGCGGCAAATGGCGTCATGTTGAACTCTTAATTTTCAAGTTTAATTTTGCTGGCGATTTATTGATTATTTGTTCGTTGAATGTTGGATTTAACCGACACCACACACATATTACCAATGATACCTTCATACCTTCATACCTTCATACCTACGAACCTTCCTTTTTTGCTAGACCGCTATAAGTACCCTCATGACTACCCTCGCCCACTGCCAAGAACTCGATTCAAAAGACCCTTTGTGGTCTCTCAAAGACCACTTCTCCCTGCCGCCCGGCGTGATCTACCTGGACGGCAACTCGCTGGGCGTGCTGCCCAAGGCCACCGCCGCCCGAGTTGCCGAGGTGGTGACCCAGGAATGGGGCGTGGGCTTGATTCGCAGCTGGAACACGGCAGGCTGGTTTGAATCGCCGCAAAAAGCAGGCAACAAAATCGCCCGGCTGATTGGTGCGAACGTCGGCGAAGTCGTCGCCACCGACACCACCTCCATCAACCTGTACAAAGTGCTCAGCGCCGCGCTGAACATCGCCGCTGCTGACGCGCCGGGCCGCAAACTGATCCTCAGCGAGCGCAGCAACTTCCCGACCGACCTGTACATCGCCGAAGCGCTGTGTAAAGAGCGTGGCTACACCCTGAAACTGGTCGAGCCGGACGAGATTGCCGCTTCTTTGACCACCGAGGTGGCGATTTTGATGCTCACCCACGTCAACTACCGCACCGGCGCCATGCACGACATGACCACCGTGACCCAGGCCGCGCACGCCGCTGGCAGCCTGACCGTGTGGGACTTGGCGCACAGCGCGGGCGCCGTGCCCGTTGATGTGACCAGTGCGAAGGCCGACTTTGCCATCGGCTGCGGCTACAAATACCTCAACGGCGGCCCCGGCGCGCCTGCGTTTGTGTGGGTCAATCCGAAACATGCCGAGCGTTTTTGGCAGCCACTGGCCGGCTGGTGGGGCCACGCCACGCCGTTTGCGTTCACCCCCGACTACCGCCCCGCCCCCGGCGTGAACCGCTACTTGTGCGGCACACAGCCGATCATCAACATGGCGGCGCTGGACTGTGGGCTGGATGTGTACGTGGCGGCCGAGGCGCTGGGCGGTATGACGGCGCTGCGGGTCAAATCGCTGGCGCTGACGGATTTGTTTATTGCTTTGGTTGAAGAGCGCTGTTCAGGCTTCGGGATTGGGTTAGCCACCCCATTAGCGCATGACCAGCGCGGCTCGCAGGTCTGCCTGACACGTGAGCATGGCGCTGGTTTGGATGGCAGCTCTGGTGCCACCTCAGGCGCATTCGCCATCGTGCAGGCCCTGATCGCCCGCGGCGTGATTGGCGACTACCGGGCCGGCGACGGCCAAACGCACAAGGACATCATGCGCTTTGGCTTCACGCCCTTGTACATCGGCTTTGAGGACGTCTGGCACGCGGTTGAACATGTGCGCCAAGTCCTGGTCTCAGAGGCATGGAAACGCCCCGAGTTCAACCAACAACAGGCTGTGACCTGATGAACAAAATAACTCAGGGTTGCCCCTACACCCCACCCGATCCTGCGCAGCACGGCGCTCAGCTGGATTTCAGCCAAGACATGAGCTACGGCGACTACCTGCAGCTGGACGCGATTTTAAATGCGCAAAAGCCGCTCTCGCCCGACCACAACGAGATGCTATTCATCATCCAGCACCAGACCAGCGAGCTGTGGATGAAACTGATGCTGCACGAGCTGCA
>JAYUJX010000188.1:0-1903 GCA_043764955.1 Polaromonas sp. | reverse complement strand
ACGAATGGCAAGCCCGCGTTGAGCTGGCTGCGGCCTACCGCGTTTTTAACATGCTCGGCTGGACCGAGATGATCTACAACCACATCACCCTGCGTCTGCCTGATTCGGTGGCTAAGGGAGAGAAGCAGTTTCTCATCAACCCGTTTGGTCTGCACTACAGCGAAGTCACCGCGAGTAACTTGGTCAAAATCGACATCCACGGCACCATTTTGGACGATTCGGTCTATCCCGTGAACCCCGCTGGTTTTACCGTGCATGCCGCCATCCACGACAGCTTGCCTGACGCACACTGCATCATGCACACCCACACCACGGCCGGCGTGGCGGTGGCGTGTTCGGCGGCGGGTTTACTGCAAAACAACTTTTACTCCGCCCAGCTGCACGACATGGTGGCCTACCATGACTTTGAGGGCATCACCATCCATGCCGACGAAGCACCGCGTTTGCTGAAAAACATAGGCAACAAACCAGCGGTGATTTTGCGCAACCACGGCCTGCTGGCCTGGGGGCAGACCCTACCGCAAACCTTTGTGACGCTGTGGACGCTGCAGCGCGCCTGCGAAATCCAGTTGGCAACGCTCAGCATGGGTGCGGCTATTCCAGTGGCAGAACCCGTCGCAGCAAAATGTACCCGCGATTCACTGCAATTCGACACAAAATTTGGCGCAGGCCGCGATGTGTTTGAAGCCATGCAGCGCTTGGTGGACAAAACGGACGACAGCTACAAGTCATGATTTACAACAAAGTATGTATCGTAGGAGCTGGCGCTATTGGCGGCTGGTTGGGGGCGGGTTTGGCGCGGGCGGGTTGTGCGGTCAGCTTTCTGGCGCGCGGGGAGACTTTGAAGGCTTTGCAAACACAGGGTCTGAAGTTGCAATCAGGTACACAAGCTGAACAAACCCACACCGTGCGTGCCAGCAACAGTGCCGCCGAGCTGGGCGTGCAAGACCTGGTCATCATCGCCGTCAAAGCACCCGCGCTGCGCGAGGTAGCGCAGCAAATTGCGCCCTTGCTGGGCAAGGACACCGTCGTGCTGACCGCGATGAACGGCGTGCCGTGGTGGTTTTTGCAGGGTTTTGGCGGCAGCTTCGCCAATCGTTCACTCAGCAGCGTCGACGCCTTGGGTGACATTGCCGCCGCCATTCCGGCGACCCACATCATCGGCGGCGTGGTGCATGCCAGTTGCTCGGTGGCCAGTCCTGGCGTGATTCGCCGTGCGTTTGGCAACAAAATCATTGTGGGTGAGCCGACAGGACAAATCACACCTCGTGTCAAAGCTTTGGCAAGTTTGCTTGAAAAAGCGGGTTTTGAAGCGCCTATTGCTGAGCAAATCCAGCGCGAGATCTGGTTCAAGCTGTGGGGCAACATGACCATGAACCCCGTCAGCGCCATCACTGGCGCCACGTCCAGCCAGGTATTGGACGATGAGCTGGTGCGCGGTTTTTGCTCCAACGTGATGCTGGAAGCCAAAGAAATAGGATCGCGTTTGGGTATTTCCATTGACCAGCAACCCGAAGACCGCCATGCCGTGACGCGCAAGCTGGGCAGCTTCAAAACTTCCATGCTGCAAGACGTGGAAGCGGGTAAAGCCGTTGAGTTGGATGCTTTGGTGGGCGCGGTGAAAGAGATGGGGCAGCTCACCCAAGTGGCAACGCCATATACCGACGCTCTGCTAGGCCTTGCGCGCCTGCATGCGCGGGTTCACAGCTTGTATTGAACAAGCGCGTGCACAGCAACACCCGTTCGGACTGAGCTTGTCGAAGTCTTCATAAACCCTTCGACAAGCTCAGGGCGAACGGACAGGGATAGAGGATTACCGAGCTGCTTGCTCCAGCGCCGAGATAAACAACGCCGCCACATCACACCCCATTTGGTCAAAAATCTCCTGAAAACAAGTCGGACT
>JAYUJX010000187.1:0-1914 GCA_043764955.1 Polaromonas sp. | reverse complement strand
TACAACTTGAACGGCACCACCACTTGGCGCTGCTCGCCCAAGCCTTCGATACCCAGCGTCACCACATCGCCCTTTTTCAAGAAAACCGGTGCTGGTTTGCCGTCTTTTTTGATACCTAAACCCACGCCCGGTGGCGTGCCGGTGGTGATGACGTCGCCTGGCATCAGCGTCATGAACTGGCTCAAATAGCTCACAATTTTCGCGCAGCTGAAAATCATGGTTTTGGTATTGCCAGTTTGAAAGCGTTGGCCGTTCACGTCCAGCCACATGCCGAGTTTTTGCGGGTTGGTGATTTCGTCAGTCGTTACTAGCCAAGGGCCAAGCGGGCCGAAAGTGTCGCAACCTTTGCCCTTGTCCCACTGCGGGCCGCGCTCCAGCTGGTATTCGCGTTCAGACACGTCGTTGATGGTGCAGTAGCCGGCCACGAAGTTCAACGCCTCTTTTTGTGACACATAGCGTGCTTTGCTGCCGATGACGATGCCCAACTCCACTTCCCAGTCGGTTTTGACCGAGCCTTTGGGCAGCATGATGTCGTCGTTTGGTCCTACCACACAGCTGTTGGCCTTCATGAAAACGACCGGTTCTGCGGGAATCGGCATGCCGGATTCTTCCGCGTGGTCGGTGTAGTTCAAGCCAATGGCGATGAATTTACCGACGTTGGCCACCGGGCTGCCGAAGCGCGGTTTGCCTTTGACGAGCGGCAGTTTGTCGGTCTTGACTTTACTGATTTTGGTCAGCGCGGCGGGGCTGAGCTGCGCTGCTTCAATATCTTTGACAACGGTGCTTAAGTCGCGCAGTTTGCCTTCAGCGTCAATCAGGCCGGGTTTTTCTTTGCCGGGGTTGCCATAGCGAACGAGTTTCATGGGTTTCCTTTGGTTGTTGAGTTAGCTTTGATGAAAAAATATAATTAATAAGTAGAGCGTCCGCCCGACAGATCAAACACCGCGCCTGTCGCGAACGAGCAGTCTTCCGTGCACAGCCAACTGACCATGGCCGCCACTTCATCCGTCTTGCCAAAACGCCCCATCGGGATTTTGGACAACATGAAAGCGATGTGTTCAGGCGTCATCTGGTCAAACATGGCGGTTTTGACGGCAGCAGGCGTTACGCAGTTGACGAGTACCCCGCTGTTGGCCAGCTCTTTGCCGAGTGATTTGGTGAGGGCGATGACGGCAGCCTTGCTGGCGCTGTAGGCGCTGGCGTTGGGGTTGCCTTCTTTGCCGGCGACCGAGGCGATGTTGACGATGCGCCCGTATTGGTTGTTTTGCATGTGCGCGGCGATTTCGCGGCAGCAGTGAAACGTGCCGTTCAAGTTGACCTGAATCACGTCATTCCAAGCGGTCGGTGGGTAGTCCACCAGCTTGACGTTTGGACCGGTGATACCGGCGGAGTTGACCAAAATATCAACCTTGCCGCGCTTTTGAATGGTTCGTGCTAAAGCTGCGATGATGCTGGTGTGCAGCGTGATATCTACCTTTTCGCAGTGCACCTCTGCACCCGTTGCCGCAGCGATAGTTGCCACGGCTTTAGCCATCACATCGGCGTTGACATCCCACCAGGTGACTGTCGCGCCAGAGGCAATCATGCGCTCTGTAATGGCATAGCCCAAGCCAGACGCACCGCCGGTGATGATGGCGTGGCGGCCTTTCAAATCAAGTTGGTTCATCGTTTAAATCCTCATGTCTAAATGTGCGCTTAAATCGTCATGCCGCCGTTGACGTGCAGGGCTTCACCGGAGTAAAAGGACGACTCATCACTGGCCAAAAACACCACCTTAGGTGCGATTTCTTCGGCCGAGGCCAAGCGCCCCATGGGTTGGCGGTCGATGAAGTTTTTGCGTGCTGCCACCGGGTCTTCAAAAGCGTTGATGCGGTCGCCTAATGAAGGTGTGTCCACCGTGCCGGGGCACAGGCA
>JAYUJX010000186.1:0-6893 GCA_043764955.1 Polaromonas sp. | reverse complement strand
CGGAAATGTTTTTGCGCCAAGGCGGTCATGAGGTGTTTTTAGCCGAAGACGGCTTTGATGCATTGTCAAAAGTGAATGACCACCATCCTGACATGATTTTTTGCGATATTTTGATGCCTCGTTTAGATGGCTACCAAACTTGCGCCATCATCAAACGCAACCCTAATTTTGAGAATATTCCCATCGTGATGCTGTCATCTAAAGACGGTGTTTTCGACAAAGCGCGCGGACGTATGGTCGGCGCACAGCAATATTTAACAAAACCCTTTGTCAAAGATGCGTTGCTGCAATCGGTGCAACATTTTGCAGCGTTAAAAACGGTTTAACGAATAAAGTTAATAGGCGGCGGAAAGTTACCGTTGATGTTCAAAATTTTTTAAAGAGAATTCAAAATGCCCATCCAAAAAGTACTCGTGGTTGACGACTCCAAAACAGAGTTGATGTTTATTTCAGACCTGCTGAAAAAAAATGGTTTTGAAGTGGCAATTGCTGATGGCGGCGAGCAAGCTATGCAATGTCTTGCTGAACAAACGCCTGATTTGATCTTGATGGATGTGGTCATGCCAGGTAGAAACGGTTTTCAATTGGCTAGATCTATCAACCGTGACCCTTTGTATGCCAGCGTGCCTATTATTTTTTGTAGTAGCAAAGACCAAGAAACTGACAAGTTGTGGGGCATGCGGCAAGGCGCGAAAGACTATATTACCAAGCCATTTAATTCAGATGAACTGATTGCAAAGATCAGAGCGCAAGGATAAATGACTTTTAAATATGGATAAGAAGCAAAAATTACGCGAACTTCAAAGTCGATTGGCGGAAAAACTGCAGGCTGTTCGCTCTGGAGACGTAGCGTCTGCGGCTGCTTGGTTGGCCGTTGATTCTGGTGGACGAAAATATTTATTTCCATTGAGCCAATCTGGCGAGATTTTCCCTTGGACTGCCATTCAAAAAGTGGCGCATACGCAAGACTGGTATTTAGGTGTAGCCAATATGCGCGGTACACTTTTTGGGGTGGTAGATTTTTCTAATTTTGTGCAGGGCGAAAAAAGCATGGTCAGCAATGAGTTGACACGTTCCGATTCGCGTTTCGTTACTTTAAATAGCACTTTAGAGGTCAATTGCGCCCTGTATGTGGATCGCATTGAAGGTTTGCGTAGTACGGAATCATTCAGTGAATCTCAAGATGCCGTATCAGGTTCTCCTGAGTATTATGGGCATATTTATGTAGATGTGAATGGCTTGCTGTGGCAGGAAATTAATCTGCAAGTTTTAGCTCAACAAGCCAATTTTTTAAATATCAACGCGCAAAGATTTTCTTAAAGGCAGACAAATGTCAGAACTCACCCTATTCCAAAAGCTTTTCAAACACAAATCTGCTGCTTCGGCTGAAGATGCGGCATTGATACCTAATTTCGAATCAACCAAAGCCGCCTTAAAAAGCACATTCAATGACAGTGCAACCAAAGTAACGCCCTCATCGACAGCTAGTGTTGCAACTGCGAATGAAGAGTTGACATCGCCTGCCATTAGTTTGAATGCCGATGAGTATGCTGCTGCTGGTGATCGAGCAGTTTTGGCTGATGATTTGATTACGATTCCTTTCCTTGGTAAAAAGACGGTTGTCGTGCACCAGCGGATTTTGGCTGCCTTGCTAGCGTTGTCTTTGATTGTACTTGCACTGGTGACCTTTTTTGCGTTGACTCAGGCTGATAAAGTAACGCAACAGCTGTCTGCAACCGGTCAAGCCTTGATGCAGTCGCAGCGTCTTGCCAAGTCAGTATCTCAAGCGATTGTGGGCACACCACAAGCTTTCCCAGATGTTAAAGAAAGCGCTGATGTGCTGGCTAAATCAGTGCGTGCTTTGAAATCTGGTGATGAGCAGATGCGTATCGATGCTGTGCCGGCAGAGGCACAAGTAAGTGTTGACCTGATTTCTCCGCTGATGGAGCGCGCTGAGAAAAATGCAAAAACTGTCATCGGGCAACAGAAAATTTTGACGCAGGTGGGTACTGCGTTGCGTACGATAAACAGGCAATCGTCTGATTTGCTTGAAATTGCTGAAACAGTGTCTTCACTGAAGCTTCAACAAAATGCGGCACCTACTGAAATTTCTGCAGCTGGCCAGCTGGTTATGTTGACTCAGCGTATTGGTAAATCAGCAAACGAGTTCTTGACGATGGAAGGCGTTAATCCTGAAGCCGTTTTCTTGTTGGGTAAAGATTTGAATTCCTTCAAAGAAATCACACAAGGTTTGCAATCAGGCAGTGCTGAACTGCGATTGTCAGGCACAAAAGATACGCAGACACTAGAGCGTTTGGATGCTTTAACAAAGTTGTACGAGCAAACGCGTGTGCAGGCAGGCGCGATTTTGGGTAACTTGCAAGGTATTGTTTCTGCGCGTGAAGCACAGGTTTCAATTTTGGCGGACAGTGAGCCACTGCGTAGAAATCTAGAAGATCTGCAAGGTAAGTTGTCGACCGATTCAGGCTTGAGTGCTGGCTCGATCGCAGCACTGATAGCGTCTACATTGTTTGCTTTGTTGTGTGCTGCAGGTTTGGCTTATGTACAGCTGCAAGACAGCAAGCGTCAACAAAGCGTTGCCCAAGCACAGCGATTAACAGCTGAAAGCCAAGAGCTACAGGCTAAGCGAGTGAATGATGGTAACCAAGCCGCTATTTTGCGCTTGATGAATGAGTTGCAAGCAGTCGCTGAAGGCGATTTGACGCAAGAAACAACCGTCACGGAAGATATTACAGGTGCTATTGCTGACTCGGTGAACTATACCGTCGAGGAATTACGTTTACTCGTAGGCAACGTGCAAAACACGGCTAGCCGTGTGGCGCAAACCACTGCACAGGTTGAAAATACTTCCACAGAATTGCTTGCAGCTTCTACTGAGCAGTTGCGCGAGATTCGCGAAACTGGTCAATCCGTGCTGGATATGGCGGGTCGTATTAACAAGGTCTCCGTTCAAGCGCAAGACTCAGCTTTGGTTGCTCGTCAATCTCTGGTGGCTGCGGAGTCTGGTTTGTCTGCGGTGCAAAATGCGATTGGTGGTATGAATTCTATTCGTGATCAAATTCAAGAAACATCTAAACGTATCAAGCGACTGGGTGAATCGTCACAAGAGATTGGTGAAATTACAGAGCTGATTTCTGATATTACCGAGCAAACCAACGTGTTGGCGTTGAATGCGACTATTCAAGCAGCATCTGCTGGTGAGGCTGGGCGAGGCTTTTCGGTGGTTGCGGAAGAGGTGCAACGTTTGGCGGAGCGCTCAGCTGATGCGACTCGTCAGATTTCATCTTTGGTTAAAGCCATTCAAACGGATACGCAAGATGCTGTGGCTGCGATGGAGCGTTCGACGAACGGCGTGGTTGAGGGGGCTAAGTTGTCTGATACTGCTGGTACAGCTTTGACAGAGATTGATAAAGTTTCTCGTCGCTTGGCTGAGCTTATTGAGCAAATTTCAAACGCTACGTCAGCAGAGGCAACCTCAGCAAATGCAGTGGCTAACAATATTCAACACATTTTTGCAGTTACAGAGCAAACAGGCGAAGGTACACGCGCTACTGCGCAGCAAGTGCGTGAACTTTCACAAATGGCAACTGAATTGCGTGAGTCTGTTTCTCGATTCAAAATTGCTTAGAGGCACCATCCGTAAAGATATGTTTTGTCCACTTTTACATCATTTAACATTTTGAATTTATGCAACTTGTCGATATACAAACTACTTCTGACCAAGATTTTTCGGTGAAAGATCTTGGACCTTTGTCATGGGTTATCGATGAGTTGCGCAGATCTTTCGACCTATCAATCAAAGGGTTGAAACGCTTTGTGCAAGAGGCAAATTCGACGCAATCTGATTTAGCAGTCTTTGATACAAATCTGTTGAGAACGGTTAAACATAATTTCCATCAAATATCCGGCGCCTTAACGTTGCTTGAAATTAGAGAAACTGTTGTTATTGCAGAAGCAATGGAAGCCGTTTCGGGTCGATTTATACATAAACCGACATTGGCTACCCACGACTCCGTCAGTAAGCTTGAACATGCAAGCTTTGCTGTACTTGAATACTTGGAATCTTTGCTGGCGGGTAAAGATGTTTCGTCTATAGGGTTGTTTTCCCAATACAGAGATATTAAAGTACTTGCAGGTTTTGATAGGGCACATCCAGCAGATCTTTGGATTAGGCCGCCTTTTCAATGGCTCGAGCCTGAATTGAGTGCAATCCGATCACTTGAATATTCAGAATCTGTTCGTGCCGGTTTGGATTCGGCTCTGCTGCGAGTAATGCAGTCATCGGATGCAGCAGCTGCAGATGAACTCTGTCAAGCCAGCTTGAGCCTTGCGCAGTCGCAAAATAATTCAAAAGCGGCTACTTTTTGGAAAATATGCGCGGCATTCTTTGAAGCTGTGGCTCAAAAATTAATACCTGTTGATATCTACGCGAAACGGTCAGCTATAGGTGTTGTTATTCACTACAACAACATGAGGCATGGTGACTGGGTTTTCTCAGATAAATTCATGCAAAATATGCTGTTTTTGTGTGCGCAAGCGAGCATTGAGAAAAATGAGAACTCACCATGCTTAGCCGTCATTCAAAAAACTTGGGCTCTGAATGAATCAAATCGTGTAAATTACGAAATTAGCCAGTATGGTCGTTTTGATCCAGCTATTTTGGCTTTATCCAAAAAGAGAATCATTGTCGCTAAGGAATTATGGACTGCACTTTCAGGCGGCGATATACAAAAAATTAGAAGTACTTCCGAGCAATTTAAATTGGTATCGGAATCTTTGCTTAAGTTGTATCCATCGAGCCAGACTCTAGCTCAAGCACTTGTCAATGCCTCCGATTCGGTGGTGTTGAACAAGCAAGCGCCAAGTGCTGAGTTCGCCATGGAAGTTGCAACTGCCATTTTGTATTTAGAGGCTGTGCTTGAAGGTTGGGGTTCGACAGACGCGGAAATGGAGATTCGCGCGAGAAAACTAGCACAAAGAATAGAGCACGTTAGAAATGGTGGGCAAGCTGAAACGGTTGAACCCTGGATAGAAGAGTTGTATCGTCGAGTAAGCGATAGAGAATCTATTGGCAGCGTGGTCGGTGAGTTGCGTATTTGCTTAACTGATGTTGAAAAATCAATCGATCAATACTTCCGATCGCCGACACTTGTGCACGTGCTGCAGTCTGTAACGGGAAAATTAAGCCAAATGCGAGGAATTTTCTCTGTCCTTGGCTTGGATGAGGCCGGCAGCGCTGTTGTAGATATGCGCGATCGCGTTGAGGAGTTTGAATTTTCTAGTTTTAACTTTGAGCAAGCTCGTGTGGCGGGTGTTATTGATAAATTTGGAAACAATTTAGGCGCCTTAGGTTTTTTAATAGATATGTTGAATTACCAACCTGCGTTGGTGAAAAAGCTCTTTGTTTTCGATGCAAAGACCGGCGTTCTGAATCCTCTGATGGGGCGTGTGAAGCAAACCATTGACAGCTATACGCAGCAAGTAGAAGCCGGGGCAAACATTGGCAGCGAATCGCCGAGCATATTTGTAGAGGACACGGCGCTACAGACGATTGATGCCGTAACAGTTGTTGAATCAATAAAAGAAGCAGAAGTTAAAACGGTTGCCGAATCTCAAATTAAGAAGAAAATTTCTGAAGTACACGAGCTTACAGATGTTTTTTTAGAGGAGGCTGCTGAAGTCATTCAGTCTGGTCTCAGTGCTGCGGCTTCTTTACTTCAAACGCCTGAAAATCTTGAAGAGCAGTCTAATTTGCGCAGAGCTTTCCACACACTTAAGGGAAGCTCGCGCATGGTTGGTTTTGATGACTTTGGTGAGGCTGGTTGGGCATTTGAGCAAGTTATCAATACGCGTTTGACAGATCAAACATCTTTCGATAGTGATATTTGCAATTTGGCAATAGCAGCTCTAAATTCTTTCAAATCATGGGCTGATGATTTAAGTTCAGGAAACTTGACAAAATGGAAAGCCCAAACTTTCAAGCGTTGCGCCGAAGCGATGAGAATTGAGGGCAAGCTAGACACGATTGGTCTAGTTGTTGGTGATACAACAGCTGATACTTTGCAATCATCTCTAGAAACAGATTCTGAAGATGAAGCTTTCTTGCGCTCATTAGAGAATTTCGAGTTACTGGATTTGCCTGCTGCACAGACGCCAGATGTAGTTGCGAGTGTGCCAGAGGCAGTTGAGACTGTTGCAAATACCAAACTCGACGAAGTCACAGTTGAAGTTCAGGCTCTTGCCATCTTGCCGGTTACTGTTAATGAGAAACTTGTAGACCAAATTCGCCCTGATGTTTTGGTAAACTTTCCAACGCCGTTGGTGCGTGTCGAGGATGAAGAGCAATTCAAAGTCATTGGCTCTTTAAAAATTGGTATTCCACTTTATAACGTTTATCTTAATGAAGCAGATGAATGGTCGCGATGCCTAGTCACTGAGCTTGATGAGTGGGCGATTGAGCATCACAAGCCTCTCGATGTTTCTACTGTTAATTTTGCGCACTCTCTGGCTGGTAGTTCTGCTACTGTTGGGTTTCATCAATTGTCTGCGTTGGCCAAAAAATTGGAGCATGCCTTAGACAAAGTATCAAAAAAAGAAAATGGTACTGATAATGAGGCAACAGTGTTTGCCCTTGCTGCTGAAGAGTGTCGTCGCTTGCTACATCAATTTGCTGCTGGATTTTTGGAAGATCCAAAGCCAAGTGTCTTAGCCAGTTTGGAAAGTTTGAAGTTTAGTGGGTCTAAGGTGGTTGCAAAAGACAGTGCATCACCTGGCTTAGCTGGTACAGCTACTGTTGTTGCAGCCATAGTTCCTCAAGTAGCTTTGCCTCAAAGCATAGAAAAAACTATCGAACAAACAAATATCCAGCCTAT
>JAYUJX010000185.1:0-1917 GCA_043764955.1 Polaromonas sp. | reverse complement strand
AAGGGATCGGTGCAGTTTCCGCTGGACAAGGCGCTGCTGTTGGCTTTGGTGAGGAAGATAGTGAAGTTCAGAGTAGCGCAAAATCTGGCCAAAGCTGCTTCACTGTAGGACAAACTCGTCAATATGGCTTGTTTCCGGCGAAGGTGTGTTCAAACGGACTGGTATTCGCTAGACTGCCATTTACTAGGGATTCAAGGAACACCATCATGCGACTTTTTACATTGCTATTGATACTTATTTTGACAGCCACGGGCGCTGTCGCTTCGCTCAACTGGGGGGCTTTTGTGGTGCCGGTGGATTTATCAATCGGCTTTGCGCTCATTCGCATGCCGATTGGCTTGCTCATGCTGGCTGTGCTGGTGGTTGTGACAGTTCTTTTTTTGTTGTACGTGGTTTACATGCAGACCTCATCACTACTGGAAACACGCCGCTTGTCACGCAAACTGGAAGCGAATATTGCTTTAGCTGAAAAGGCGGAGGCTTCGCGCTTCACGGAGTTGCGCAGCGTGCTGGAGTCAGAAATGGTCAAACAGGCAAATCGGGAAGCGGAATCTAGATCCGCCCTTCTCACCCGGGTGGATATGCTCGGCAAAGAGCTCAATGTGTCTTTGGGACAGGCTACCAACACGCTGGCGGCGCATATTGGGGAGTTTGAGGATCGGTTTGTGAAGACAACGATGCCTGTCAGATTGGGTTGATTTAGATTAATAGCGCCTAGATAAATCAAATTTGAATAGTCTTATGCAAATTAAACCTAATGCATTTTTTGCATAACTAGCAGCTAACTTGGCCTTGGACAGTTGGGGTGGGGAGTTTTAAGCTTCAGGCTTGATGTTTTAAACATCACTGAACATCAATCAACCCACAAGGATATTTCATGTTACACCCTAGCACCCATGCCTCTGTCGCCACGACCAATAGCGCGCCCATCAATTCCCCCATCCCCTCGTATCTACAAGCTGACAACTTAGGCCCATGGGGCAATTACCTGCAGCAGGTTGACCGTGTGGTGCCCTACTTAGGTCACCTGGGGCGCTGGGCGGATACTTTGAAGCGGCCTAAGCGGATTTTGATTGTGGATGTGCCGATTCATTTGGACAACGGCACGATTGCGCATTTTGAGGGCTACCGTGTGCAGCACAACACGTCGCGTGGGCCAGGCAAGGGTGGTGTGCGCTTTCACCAAGACGTGACTTTGTCTGAAGTGATGGCACTGTCGGCTTGGATGTCGATCAAAAATGCTGCCGTCAATGTGCCCTACGGCGGTGCGAAAGGCGGCATTCGGGTCGACCCCAAAACGCTGTCTATGGGTGAGCTGGAGCGCATGACACGCCGCTACACAAGCGAGATTGGCATCATCATCGGGCCCACAAAAGACATTCCAGCGCCCGACGTGAACACCAATGAGCAGATCATGGCGTGGATGATGGACACTTATTCGATGAACGAAGGCGCAACGGCGACCGGTGTGGTGACGGGTAAACCGATTCACTTGGGTGGCTCGCTAGGTCGCAAAGATGCGACGGGGCGTGGCGTGTTTACTGTTGGCGTGGAAGCAGCACACCACATCGGCATGGAAATCAAGGGCGCACGCATTGCGGTGCAGGGTTTTGGCAATGTGGGCGGCGTGGCTGGGCGGCTGTTTACCGAAGCGGGCGCAAAGGTGGTGGCGGTGCAAGACCACGGCGGCACGATTTACAAAGCTGGTGGTTTGGATGTGCTCGCGCTCTTAAAACATGTCGCTGAAACGGGCAGCGCCGCTAATTTTGCAGGTGCTGAAGTCCTCAAAAACGAGCTGTTTTGGGAAGTGGACTGCGATATTTTGATTCCTGCGGCGCTGGAGTCACAAATCACTGAAGCCAATGCCGGCAAGATCAAGGCAAAAATGGTGATTGAGGGCGCGAATGGCCCGACGAC
>JAYUJX010000184.1:0-1918 GCA_043764955.1 Polaromonas sp. | reverse complement strand
CCACCCAAAGCCGCCACTTGGCGTGAAAATTCGCCCGATTTAACGGTTGGCGTGCCTTTGAACATCATGTGCTCCAGCACATGCGCCACGCCCGACGTACCGTCCACCTCGTCCATAGACCCGACCCGCAGCCACAGCATATGCACGGCGGTGGGGGCGCGTTTATCAGGCTGCACAATGACGGTGAGGCCGTTGGCTAGCTTGAATTGGCTGACTTGCGGGGCGGGCGACGTTTGTGCAAAACTGAGATTTGCAACCCATGCAAACCCCAAAACGAGAAAAAATGCTTTTGAAATAGGATGCTTCAAATCGTACCTTCTAGGTTTCATAGAATAGTGTGATTCTACGTAGCTACCTTTCGTTCCATTTATCGTTTACCGTACCGTTCAAATTCATGTTCAATTTCTTCAAGAAAAAACCTGCGCCAGAAGCAGTGAAAGAGGTCATCACGGAGAAAGTGATCCCCGCTACGGCGATGGCAGTTGTAACTTCACCTGCTCCACTCGCCCCAACACCCGCAGAGCCCGCCCCCAAACGTCAAGCCTGGCTAGACAAACTCAAAGCCGGCCTGCGCAAAACCGGCAGCAGCATTGCGACCGTCTTCACCGGCACACAGATCGACGACGCGCTCTATGAAGACCTAGAAACCGCCCTCTTGATGGCTGATACCGGCACGGCAGCCACGCAGTTTTTGCTGGATGACCTGAAGCGCCGCGTCAAAGACACCAAAACCACAGAACTGCAGGCCGTGAAAGGCTTGCTGATTGATGCGTTGGCAGATTTACTCAAACCACTCGAAAAAGACCTGCAAATCGGGCTGCACAAACCCACCGTCATCATGGTGGCAGGCGTGAACGGTGCGGGCAAAACCACTTCCATCGGCAAATTGACCCGCCATCTAGCCACCCACGGTGCCAGCGTGCTGCTGGCAGCCGCCGACACCTTCCGTGCCGCCGCCCGCGAGCAATTGAACGTCTGGGCCGACCGCAACACGGTTGACATCATCAGCCAAGACGGTGGCGACCCGGCAGCCGTGAGCTTTGACGCCGTCACCGCCGGCAAGGCGCGCGGCAAAGACGTGGTGTTGATCGACACCGCCGGCCGCCTACCGACGCAGCTGCATTTGATGGCGGAGCTGCAGAAGGTCAAGCGCATCATTGCCAAAGCAGATAACGCCTCTATTTCACCTTCAAATATGGATGCAGCCGTTGTATTTACTGACTCAACAGCTATTAACAATATAGCGCCTCATGAGATTCTACTGGTCATCGACGGCAACACCGGGCAAAACGCGTTGATGCAGGTCAAAGCGTTTGACGAAGCTTTGGGACTCACCGGATTGATCGTCACCAAGCTGGACGGAACGGCCAAAGGCGGCGTGCTGGCGGCGATTGCGCTGTGGGGCAGCTTGCGACCTACCGGCGCAGTACCGGTCTATTTCGTGGGTGTGGGTGAAAAAGTTGAAGATTTAGAGACCTTCAACGCCAAAGAGTTTGCGCAGGCTTTGCTTTCTTAGATGACTTTTTTACCCTCCCTCATTCATACCCCCTCCGTTCGGGTTGAGCCTGTCGAAACCCTTCGACAAGCTCAGGGCGAACGGTAATTTTCACTATTCCACAATAACCAAAATGACCAAATTACTCGACTGCATCACCATCGAATCCGCCCCCAACCCCACCGCCGCCGTCATCTGGCTGCACGGCCTGGGTGCCAGTGGCGACGACTTTGCCGCCATCGTCCCTGAGCTAGATTTAACCGACTGCCCCGCCATCCGCTTCGTCTTCCCCCACGCCCCCGTCATGCCGGTGACGCTGAACGGCGGCTACGTCATGCCCGCTTGGTACGATATTTTTGGCACCGAGCTGGGCGCAGGCGCTGTGAAACGCGAAGATGCCGCCGGTATCGCCAAATCGCAGCA
>JAYUJX010000183.1:0-6921 GCA_043764955.1 Polaromonas sp. | reverse complement strand
AATGCGCCTTTGGCTACCGCGACTCGGTGTTCAAGCACGTTGCGGCACGAGACGGTGATTTTGGGCTAGGCGGCAAAGCGCTGATCACGCATGTGCGCTTTGCGCTGCCGAAAGCTTGGACACCTGTGCTTGGGTATGCTGATATTGAGCGAAAAATGATAGAAGAATTAGGTCAAAAAGAGCTGTGGCCAGCGAATTATATGCCTAAACCGCTACAAATTTATGAGTGGATTTGCGGCATCAGAAGCGCTAAATTACCAGACCCAAAAGTCATCGGCAACGCAGGCAGCTTCTTCAAAAACCCCACCGTCAGCGCCGAGCAGTGTGCCGACATCATCCAGCGCGAACCCAAAATTGTGCACTACCACCTGGACGACGGCACGGTGAAGCTGGCGGCGGGCTGGCTGATTGACGCCTGCGGCTGGAAAGGGAAAAGCGTGGGCAACGCGGCGGTTTATGAGAAGCAGGCGCTGGTGATTGTTAACAAGGGACAAGCCACGGGTGGGCAAGTCATGACGCTGGCGAAGTCGATTCAAACCAGCGTCTACGAGCGCTTTGGCATCCGGCTGGAGCCAGAGCCAGTGGTTGTTTAGTTTTCAATTATTTAGACTCTAACCAACGGCTTAGCTTAGGTGCGCTACGAATGGCAGGTTCTTCAATCCAGCGGAAGGTGGCAAAACTTAGTGCCAGCAAGGCCGGGGTGCATAGAAAAATGACGCCCCAGTAGCCATAAACAGACAGTTGAGCAGCGGTTTCAAAACTCAAAATCAGTTTGAATGTGATGTACAGCACCAAGCCATGCAGCAGGTAAATGCTGTAAGACGCATCTCCCAGAATTTGAGCAGCACGGCTGTGTAAGAGGCCAAATAAACTGTTGCCACTGGCCAAAATGGTGAACGTCACAGTTAACCATGCCAAGGCTGGCAGACTGTTGGCTGTGGAGAAATGCCTAAACACGTAGTTCAAACACAGCATGGCGACCACAGCACCAACTCTTAGCCCCCATGCACTTGTGAGTAGACGGTTTAGCATTGGCCAACGCACTGCCGCTGCTGCTACGATACCGCCTAAAAACGCATAACCATAAATAGAGCTAGGTTCCCATGAAAAGATGTTGAACCATAGCCCAATCACAACGGCAGCACTAAACAGCAGGTATGGCCAAGATGGTAAGACGAGCGCTAGCAATGCTAAAAGTGGCAGTGAAAAGTAAAAAAACCACTCGTAAGGCAGTGTCCAATTCACACCTGCAATCATTTGGGAGGTGGTGATGATGCCATTTAAATTGGGTTGTCCCAAAATGATGAAAGAGGCCCAAGCACCTATGTTTTTAAGCAATACGGACAGCGGTTCACGCAATTGGAAATCTGACACAATGGCGGTGACAATGAGCATCACAGCCAGCATAAAAAAGTATAAAGGTGTGAGACGCAGTATGCGCGACACATACAGCCGTTGCCAAAACACCGAGCTAGCCAGCATGGGTTTGTCGTCATGCGTCGTTTTATGCCGTGCATCTAGCAGCTTGGAGCTGAATAAAAACGCTGTAATCATAAAAAACAGTGCAACGCTGCTTTGCCCCAAGTGGATGTAAAAATACGAGGGTGGTAATTGCCATTTGCCGCTTTTCAGGTAGTCATGCCAAAGTACAGCGTGGTGCAAAAACACAAACAAAGCTAAAAACCCACGTAGCCCATCAATCGACGCATTGCGTCCATCGTTAAGGCGCTGTGGTGCGAGTCTCCATTGGCTATACAAGTGCGCTAAACCCAAAGCCAGTGCTGTAACAGCCAGAGCTGGCAGCGCACTAAAAGGGCTCAACGCAGACACTTATAAAAAAGAACGCTACGAACTTACTTTTCACCCAGCTGCGGCAGCGCCGTGCTGTCACCCATCGTCAACAACCCAGTTTTGACGTAAATACTCAGCTTGTCGCGGGTGTCGACGATGTCCAGGTTGCGCATGGTCAGTTGGCCGATGCGGTCTGCGGGGGAGAACGGGGCGTCTTCAACTTTTTCCATGCTCAGGCGCTCTGGTTTGTAGGTCAGGTTGGCGCTTTCGGTGTTTAAGAGTGAGTAATCGTTGCCACGGCGCAGTTCGATGGTGACTTCACCAGTCACGGCGCGTGCTATCCAGCGTTGGGCGGTTTCACGCAGCATGATGCTTTGCGGGTCGAACCAGCGGCCTTGGTACAGCAGGCGGCCCAGTTTCAAGCCGTTCATGCGGTATTGCTCAATCGTGTCTTCGTTGTGAATGCCGGTGACCAAGCGCTCGTAGGCGATGTGCAGCAGCGCCAAACCTGGGGCTTCGTAGATGCCACGGCTTTTCGCTTCAATGATGCGGTTTTCGATCTGGTCGCTCATGCCCAAACCGTGGCGGCCACCGATGCGGTTGGCTTCCATGATCAAATCGACAGTATTTGCAAACGTCTTGCCGTTTAGCGCCACCGGTTGTCCTTCTTCAAAGCGCACGCTCACGGTTTCGGCTTTGACGACAACCTCGTCTTTCCAAAACGCCACACCCATGATGGGATTGACGATTTTCATGCCGCTGTTCAAAAACTCCAAGTCCTTCGCTTCGTGCGTTGCGCCCAGCATGTTGGAATCGGTCGAGTAGGCTTTTTCGGCGCTCATTTTGTAGCCAAAACCGGCTTTCGTCATGAACGCAGACATCTCGGTGCGGCCACCCAGTTCGTCGATGAACAGCTGGTCTAACCACGGTTTGTAGATTTTTAATGACGGGTTGGTCAGCAAGCCGTAGCGGTAGAAGCGCTCAATGTCGTTGCCCTTGAAGGTGCTGCCGTCGCCCCAAATGTTGACGTCGTCTTCTTTCATCGCAGCCACCAGCATCGTGCCAGTAACGGCGCGACCCAGCGGCGTGGTGTTGAAGTAGGTGACGCCAGCGGTTGAAATGTGGAATGCACCGGCTTGCAGCGCGGCAATGCCTTCGGCTGCGAGCTGGTGGCGGCAATCAATCAAACGCGCTTTTTCTGCGCCGTATTCCATCGCCTTTTTAGGGATTTCGTCGTAATCAGCCTCGTCGGGTTGGCCCAAGTTCGCAGTGTAAGCATAAGGAATCGCGCCCTTGAGCTTCATCCAATGCAGCGCCGCGCTGGTGTCTAAGCCGCCAGAAAAGGCGATGCCGACTTTTTGGTTGATGGGGAGGTTTTGCAGAATGGTGGCGGACATGTTGTTCTTCTTTTGCTAAGGACAGATTGACGAAATACGGATGGCGGTACTTCGGATTGAATTAACCGAAATGGCAAATGTAATGGTATGCCTCTGTCACGCGAATCTCAAAGCTGGAGTTGCCTTGTATGCTGAACTTTTCACCCGCGACAGATTTCACCCAAGCATCAGTTCCCGCCAATTTGTACTCACAGCTCCCAGCCGTGCATTCCATGATTTCAGGTGCGCCGGTGTTGAAAGTCAGCGTTGACGGCAGCACCACGCCAACTGATTTTTTCGTGCCATCCGCAAACGTGATGCCGTGGCTCACGCATTTGCCGTCAAAGTAAACGCTGGCGGTGGTGGAAACGGTGACGTTGTGGAAATGAGGTGTAACTGTGGACATAGAATTTAGACTCGACAATAAAAAAGGGGCTGTGCTGCAATGCACAACCCCTGATTTTAAGGCACTCTGGCCGGTTCTAGACCTAGTGTCTAAATTACCATGGTTAGATTTTTACCGCCTGTTTACCGCCAATTGCGATAGTCTTCATACCCGTAGTCGCGGCGAACTTGACGCACTGGGTTGTACACGGGTTGTTGAACAGCCCGAGGTGCGTGGGGGCGAGCATACGAATTGCGGTAGTACGGTTCGCTATAGATATAGCGCGGCGCAAAGTGGTCAAAACCTGTGTAGTACACAACGGGTGCGACCGGAGCAAAAGTCGGCTGCGAGTGCAGATAGGTTGGTTGCGTGTAGGTGACTGTTTGCACGGGTGCTTCTATGTACAGTGCAATTTGTGTGCCTTGACGGAAACTGCCCTCAGCCGGCATTTGCACGGAGTAACGCTGGCCTGCATATTCATACAGCACATTTTGCGCAACGGTGCGGTTCTCTACCGTGTTTTTGGTGTGGCAAGATTGTGTCGGATAGCTGTTCGCTTCAATCTGGTTGCCCACCAAACCACCACCCAAAGCGCCCACCACAGTGGCAATCGCACGGCTATCTTGCCCATGACCACGGCCAATCTGGTTGCCAAGCGCACCACCAATGACAGCACCAATCAACGCACCGCCGCCGTTAGGCTGCACATATTGAACCGTTGTGGTGGTGCAAATTTGCTTTGGTACAGTCACTTGCTGCACCACAGGTGTAGTAGAGATCACAACGCCATAGGCATTGGCCGGGCCAGATTGCGCCAAAGTCACGCCAGCAGCGGCCAACAATGCGGTTGAAACAATACTCTTAATGACGATATTCTTCATGTTTTGGCTCCTATGAAGTCCTAAAAAGTTGTTGTCAACCAAGGACTTGAAACTGATGCCCATCTGCACACCATGCGCAAATTTGTTTCAGTGAACATACAACGGCTGGTGGAATTGACAGGCTGACCTACAATTGCAACGATTGTGTAAAGCTGCGGTAACGATTTGTAGATCAGCGTGATTTTTGACACATCTTTGAACTTTATCACGCACAAGCTATTTATAATCAAATATGATAGCAGCTTAAGCAATAAATACGCTGGCTAGAGTCGAATTTGGCAGGGTAAATAATCTAAAACTGGACTTGAGTGTTTTGCTATGGATAAAGTAGCGACTTAGGCAATGAATACGTCGGCTAGATGCGTTTAATCCATGAATTTATGTCAAATCCCACTGAAATATCCGTTTTTGAAGCCTTATCAGCCCATTCGACGACGGGTCTTTTGAACAAACTTGCGTTCAAAATCAACAACTTAGCTGCGGATTCAGCATCTACTGCGGTGCTTTGCGTCGCTGCATCCAGTTTGCGCCACGTTGTGCCTTGGCGGTTGAGGAGCTTTACCCAGCCTACAGCGGCTAGCCATGCGCTTAGGCGTTCGGGCGGAACGCCTTGTTTTTTGAAGTCGTGGAATTGGTAGTCAACGCCATGTGCGGTCAGCCACGCGCGGGCTTTTTTGACGGTGTCGCAGTTGGGGATGCCGAATAAGGTGATCATTTTTGTATTTTCCCTGTTTTACTCTCTAAATCTATAAGTTCCCGTTCGGGTTGAGCTTGTCGAAACTCCTTCGACAAGCTCAGGGTGAACGGTATATTTTGCTACGAACGGTTTTTATTTCACGGGAACGAATTTATAAGGGAAAATACGTAGTTATGACGAATCCGACGCGTTCAAATACCTTAGCAAATACCTTCCAAACCCTCGCCGACTGGCTGGAATACTGCGAAAAGCTGCACGCCAAGCCGATCGATTTGGGGCTGGAGCGGGTGCGGGAGGTGGCTAGGCGGATGGAGATTCGTTTTGACTGCCCTGTGATTACCGTGGCAGGCACGAACGGCAAGGGTTCGACTTGCGCGATGGCGGAGTCGATTTTGAGCCAAGCGGGGTACACAACGGGGGTCTTCACCTCGCCGCATTTGGTGCATTTTGAGGAGCGGCTGCGGATTGCGGAGATTCCCGTGAAAGCTGCAAAATTGATAGCAAGTTTTGCGCGCGTTGATTCGGCTAGGGCAGATATTTCCCTTACATATTTCGAATTCACGACATTGGCGTTGCTGGATGTGATGGTCAACGCCGAGCTGGATGTGGCGATTTTGGAGGTCGGCCTAGGCGGGCGGCTGGATGCGGTGAATATCATCGATGCGGACTGCGCCATCATCACCAGCATTGACTTGGATCACATGGAGTTTTTGGGCGACACGCGGGAGAAAATCGGGTTTGAGAAGGCGGGCATCATGCGCGCTGGCAAACACGCCATCGTCAGCGACCCGGTGCCGCCAGCGTCAGTGCAGGCGCATGCCGAGGCGATTGGCGCTGATTTGTGGCTAGTCGGGCGCGATTTCAACTTTTCGGGCGACAAATTGCAGTGGGCTTGGGCGGGCAGGGGGAAAAGGTTCGCCGGTTTGGCCTACCCTGCGCTGCGTGGGGCGAACCAGTTGGTCAACGCTTCGGGTGTGTTGGCAGCATTGACGGCTTTGCGCGAGCGTTTGCCGATCACGGCGCAGGCTGTTCGCAACGGGCTGGCGTTTGTGGAGCTGCCGGGGCGCTTTCAAATCATTCCTGGTGAACCGAATTTGATTTTGGATGTGGGGCACAACCCGCATGCCATTGCAGCGCTGGCGGTGAATCTGGACGCGATGGGCTTTGCGCCCTGTACCCATGCGGTTTTTGGGGCGATGGCGGACAAAGACTTGGCAAACATGCTGCAAAGGATGCATCCGCTGGTCGATAAATGGTATTTCACCGATTTGCCGACCGAGCGGGCAGCCAAGGCTGCTGATTTATTTAGCACTTGGCAGGGTGTGAATGTGGGTGAAAAGGCTCGAAAAGACGTGTCGGGAGAGTGTTTTGCCAACCCTAAAGCAGCATTGGATGCTGCAATCTCCGATTCAGCCCCCACTGATAGAATTGTGGTGTTCGGCTCATTTTTCACCGTGGGCGGCGTGCTGCAAGATGGCGTGCCACGGTTGCAAGCCAAGCATGTCTAGATTTAAAGTCTACTAAGCATCAATTTATGGCCATATTTAGCACCCGATCAAGCAAACGTGACGCAGACGAAGCGCCTTCAAGAAACGTTCCCACCGACAGTATCGAGACCCTGCGCACCCGTGCCCGCCAGCGCTTGATTGGCGCGGCTGTATTGGTGGCGCTGGGTATCATCACGTTTACCTTGTTGTTTGACAGCCAGCCAAGGCCGATTCCGGTGGATATTCAAATCACCATGCCGGACAAAGACAAGCCGGATGCCACGGTGACGACGGTTGTGCCAGC
>JAYUJX010000182.1:0-1925 GCA_043764955.1 Polaromonas sp. | reverse complement strand
CACCCAAACGGCGCTTCTTGTCGGCTTCGTACTCTTGGTAGTTGCCGTTGTAGAAGACCCATTGGCTGTCGCCTTCGCAAGCCAGGATGTGGGTGGCGATGCGGTCTAGGAACCAGCGGTCATGGCTGATGACCATGACGGAGCCGGCGAACTCTAAGAGCGCGTCTTCCAAAGCACGCAAGGTTTCCACGTCCAAATCGTTCGATGGCTCATCGAGCATCAAGACGTTGCCGCCCGCGATCAAGGTTTTGGCGAGGTGCAAACGACCGCGCTCACCGCCGGACAGGGTGCCAACGCGTTTTTGCTGGTCTGCACCGTTGAAGTTGAAGCGACCGCAGTAGGCACGGCTTGGCATCTGGAACTTGCCGACGGTTAAAATATCGAGGCCGCCGGACACGTCTTCCCAGACGGTTTTGGCGTTTTCCAAGTCATCGCGGTGCTGGTCGACAAAGGCCATGTGCACGGTTTTACCAATTTTGACTTCACCGCTGTCTGGCAGCTCTTTGCCGGCGATAAGTTTGAACAAGGTCGATTTACCGGCGCCGTTGGGGCCGATGATGCCGACAATCGCGCCAGCGGGGATTTTGAAGCTCAGGTTGTCAATCAACACGCGGTCGCCAAAAGACTTGGTGACGTTGGTGAACTCGATAACTTCGTTACCCAGGCGCTCGGCCACAGGGATGAAAATCTCTTGCGTTTCGTTGCGGGCTTGGTATTCAAAGTCTGACAATTCTTCAAAGCGGGCCAGACGCGACTTGCTCTTGGCTTGACGTGCTTTGGGGTTTTGGCGCGACCATTCCAGCTCTTTCTTCAAGGCTTTGGCGCGGGCTTCTTCGCCTTTTTGCTCTTGCGCCAGGCGCTCGCCTTTTTGCTCTAGCCAGCTGCTGTAGTTGCCCTTCCAGGGGATACCGCTGCCGCGGTCCATCTCCAAAATCCACTCGGCCGCGTTGTCCAGGAAGTAGCGGTCATGGGTGATGGCGACGACGGTGCCAGAGTATCGCTGTAAAAATTGCTCCAGCCAATCGACCGATTCAGCATCCAAATGGTTGGTTGGCTCGTCCAGCAGCAGCATTTCAGGCTTGGACAGCAGCAAGCTGCACAGCGCAACACGGCGTTTTTCACCGCCGGACAAGACGCCGATTTTGGCATCCCACGGTGGCAGACGCAGTGCGTCGGCAGCGATTTCAAGTTGGTGCTCACTATCCGTACCAGCGGTGGCGATTATGGCTTCTAGTTGCGCTTGTTCAGAAGCCAACGCATCAAAATCAGCGTCTTCTTCACCGTAGGCGATGTAGACTTCTTCCAAGCGTGCTTTGGCGGCGAAGAGCGCGCCCATGCCCGCTTCGACGCTTTCACGCACGGTGTGATCGTTGTTCAATTGAGGCTCTTGTGGCAGGTAGCCAATTTGCAAGCCCGGCATGGCGGTGGCTTCGCCCTCAATGTCTTTGTCCAAACCCGCCATGATTTTGAGCAGCGTGGATTTACCCGAGCCATTAGTTCCTAAAACGCCAATCTTGGCACCCGGGAAGAAGCTGAGCGACACGTCTTTGATAATTTGACGCTTGGGCGGCACGATTTTGCCGACCTTGTTCATGGTGTATACGTATTGAGCCATTTTGAATTCTGTAGTTGCCTTGGTGAGGGCTTAAATTAACGAAAAAAGGCACCATTGAATACTAAAATCCAATGCGCTAACCTTCCATTATCGCAGTTATCGGCAGTTAGACTGCCGAGTCAGATTTGAATCAAGTTCGAACGAAGAGCGTCACCAGCGGCCGGTCACCCACTTGCCGGCTCCAGTGGCCATGGATGGCTGCATCAAAAGTTGCGCCTACTGGCGCGGTATCGTCTGAATAAAACAAATCACCGGGCTGGAAAACGCGCGAACTGCCGTCTTGCAGGAAAATTTCCATGGTTCCACCCAA
>JAYUJX010000181.1:0-1935 GCA_043764955.1 Polaromonas sp. | reverse complement strand
TGGCAAGTTGGCGCATATCTGGCTTGTGCCCAATCCAGAGCACAACCTCAAAGGTGATTTTGGCTTACAGGCTGATGGTTTTGTATTGAATGACGCTTTGGAAAAATACACCTTCAGCACGATCGCTCTGTATAGCAAGTCCTTGTTTTCATTGCCTTATTGCGATATTCCGGTTGGGAATCCTAATGGCGTCAAATCCGCATTAGCCCCGCTGCTCAGAAAAGCCATTGCCGCACAACAGGTGAGTGGTGAGTTGTACACTGGCATGTGGACGGATGTGGGGACGCCCGAGCGCCTGGCATTCATCAATCAGTCAACGTAAATACAGTCACGGTAAATATATGCCCACAGTTACAAATGCAATTTACGCTAACCGACGCGCCCGCTTTGCCGCCGCGCTGGGTGCCGATGGCATCGCCATCATCCCGACCTCGCCCGAGCGCCAGCGCAACCGCGACAGCGACTTTTTGTACCGTTTTGACAGCTATTTCCACTATTTAACGGGTTTTACCGAGCCCAATGCCACGCTGGTCATCACGGGTGATGGCAAATCAACGTTGTTTTGTGCGCCTAAAGACATGGAGCGCGAGATTTGGGACGGTTTCAGGCTCGGGCCTACGGCTGCGCCTGCCGTTTTGGGTATGGATACGGCGTATTCGAGTGCTGAATTGGATGCGCTCTTGCCGAAATTGCTGGAAAACAAATCTGCCGTCTACTATCCTTTTGCAACCTATCCGGGGTTGGAAACGCAGGTCGATGGTTGGCTCAGCAAAGTCCGCGCCCGTGTCCGTTTCGGTGCGCTGTGCCCAGAAACCCAGCGTGACGCTTGCGCCGTACTGGACGAGATGCGCCTGTTTAAAGACGCGTCCGAGCAAGTCACCATGCGCCGTGCCGCGCAGATCAGCGCGGCAGGCCACATCCGTGCCATGCACAAGAGCGCACAGATGCTGCGCGACGGCAAAGATGTGCGGGAATACCACCTCGACGCCGAGCTGCTGCACGAATTCCGCCAGCAGGGTTCGCAATACTCCGCCTACAGCGCAATAGTCGCCGCAGGTGCGAATGCCTGCGTGTTGCACTACCGCGCCGATGCTGCACCTGTAAAAAGTGGCGATTTGGTGTTGATCGACGCCGGCTGCGAGCTAGATGGCTACGCCAGCGACATAACCCGCACCTTCCCCGCTAACGGTAAATTCACAGGCCCGCAGCGCACGCTGTACGACATTGTGGTGGCCAGCCAAGAAGCGGCCGTCGCCGTCACCAAGCCGGGTTGCCGCTTTATTGATCCGCATGAAGCTGCGGTCAAGGTCTTGGCGCAAGGCATGCTCGACGTGGGTTTGCTAGACAAAAACAAGGTCGGCAGCTTGCAAGACGTGATCGAAAAACGTGCCTACTTCCCCTTCTACATGCACCGCACCAGCCACTGGCTAGGTATGGATGTGCATGATTGTGGTGGCTACAACGAACCCTCAGAATTGGGCAACACAACCACCCGCACTGACCCGCTCAGCAACGAAGTCATCACCAACCGCCCCAGCCGTATCCTGCGCCCCGGCATGGTCTTAACCCTAGAACCCGGCATCTACGTCCGACCTGCCGCTGGTGTGCCCGAACAGTTTCACAACATCGGCATCCGTATTGAGGACGATGCGATTGTGAATGAAGGTGGTTGTGAGTTGATCAGCCGTGGGGTGCCGGTGAAGGCGGATGAGATTGAGGCGTTGATGCGGGGGTGAGCAAAATTACTCAGCTATAGTTGCTTGCTGAGGATTGGCAACCAAACTCATGTGATCTAGCTGCCATCTTTTTAGCTGCTTGAATTGCTTATAAGTTAGGACTTCCTCGGACACTACATCACAGTAGCGAAGTTCTATGTGTTGCCACTTTCTATGCAACGCATGAAACGCCACTTTAAAGATATCATTTATTTTTTGC
>JAYUJX010000180.1:0-1935 GCA_043764955.1 Polaromonas sp. | reverse complement strand
ATTTCAACAAAGTGGCCGAGCTGCAATATGGCAAGCTGCCTGAGCTGGAAAAACGCCTGAAAGAAGCGCAAGCGGTCGAAGAAAAAGGCGGGGGTTCAGCACCTAGGCTGTTGCGTACCCAAGTCGGCGCAGAAGAAATCGCCGAAGTGGTGGCGCGGGCTACGGGCATTCCGGTGAGCAAGCTCATGCAAGGCGAGCGCGACAAGTTGCTGCAGATGGAAGTCAAACTGCATGACCGCGTGGTGGGGCAGGAAGAAGCCATCACTGCGGTGGCGAATGCGATTCGCCGTTCGCGCGCAGGTTTGTCCGATCCGAATCGTCCGACCGGTTCGTTTTTGTTCCTCGGCCCCACAGGCGTGGGTAAAACGGAGCTGTGTAAGGCACTGGCGGGTTTTTTGTTTGACTCTGAAGACCATTTGATCCGCATCGACATGAGCGAGTTCATGGAGAAGCATTCCGTTGCGCGCTTGATCGGGGCTCCGCCGGGCTACGTGGGTTATGAAGAGGGCGGTTATTTGACCGAAGCGGTGCGCCGCAAACCCTACAGCGTGATTTTGCTGGATGAGGTGGAAAAAGCACATCCCGATGTGTTCAACGTGCTCTTGCAAGTGCTGGATGATGGCCGCTTGACCGATGGACAGGGTCGCACCGTGGATTTCAAAAATGCCGTGATTGTGATGACTAGCAACATCGGTTCTCACAAAATCCAAGCTATGGTCGGTAAACCGTATGACGAGATCAAAGACGCGGTGTGGGATGAGTTGAAAGACCATTTCCGTCCTGAGTTTTTGAACCGTATCGACGAAACCGTGGTGTTCCATGCTTTGGGCGTCAAAGAGATTCAGTCGATTGCCGCAATCCAGCTCAAAATCCTGCAAGCTCGTTTAGCTAAGATGGAATTGACCTTGGATGTGTCAGCGGCTGCCTTGGCTGAACTGGCGAAAGTTGGGTTTGACCCTGTGTTCGGCGCACGACCTTTGAAGCGGGCAATTCAGCAACGGATAGAAAACCCCTTGTCCAAGCTGATTTTGGAAGGAAAGTTTTTGCCTAAGAGCAGTATTGCCGTGAGCGTAGACCCGATTCACGCACCAGGACAGTTTGTGTTCAAGTAAATAGAAGCGTATTTTAATGACCGTTTGCGACAGCGCAGACGAGACAGGCTTGTTATCATCGTGGCATGAGTATTGATACTTTATCTGCCACGGTTGATTTCAAGCCTGTTCCTCTGTCGCAAGACGCCAAAATCATCGGCTTGGTGAGCATGGCACACGCCATTTCGCACTTCTCGCACATGCTGCTGGTGCCCTTGTTTCCGGTGTTTCAAAAAGAGTTTGCGTTGAGTTTCTCGCAACTTGGGTTTTTGGTGACGGTTTTCTTCATCGTTTTCGGCGTTGGGCAAGCCTTGTCTGGGTTTTGGGTCGATCGCGTGGGCGCACGGCCTGTGTTGTTTTCTGCCATTGGTGTGTTTATGTTGGCGGCTCTTGTGGCTGCGTCTGCCCAAAATTATGGCTGGTTGATCGTTGCAGCCGCTTTGGCCGGGCTGGGTAATTCACCGTTTCATCCCTGCGATTTCACGATATTAAACCAACGCGTGTCACAACCGCGCTTGGGCCATGCGTTCAGCACCCACGGCATTTCTGGTAGCCTCGGTTGGGCGCTGGCGCCGCTGTTTTATGCGGGTTTGACATCCCTAGCAGGCTGGCGCAATGCCTATTTGGCCGCAGCATTGCTCTACGCCCTTGTTTTGTTGATTTTGTGGCTCAACCGCGAGAGCTTTTTGACAGAGGTGGTTCGCTCGGAAGCCACAATTATAAAAAAAGAAAGCGATTTTGCGTTTTTAAAGCTACCTGTCGTGTGGTGGTGCTTCGGGTTCTTCATGCTTTCCACCGTGACGTTGGCGATGGTGCAAAGCTTTTCTGTTCCCATCCTAAAAGC
>JAYUJX010000179.1:0-1944 GCA_043764955.1 Polaromonas sp. | reverse complement strand
CATCCTAAACCCCCAAGCCACGCCACTCTTAGCCCGCCGCACCGCCCGTGCCGAGAGCCTAGACGAACTTCTCTTCGCGATGATCGTCTTGGGTGATGACCGCTTGATAGAGAAAACGGTGATTTCGCAGCAGTTGGTGGTGTGAAATCACTGGAAATGTGATTTTTACCCCTTAAATATGCCTCTAGCAGACGTATTTATTGTCTAAGCAGCTATTAAAAATATAGCAAAATACGCATTCTAAAACCCCCACCACAATACGGCACAATATCAACCTAATCCGATAGTTCTGATATTTTTTACTGGAGTTTCCCTTGTCTATCCTAGCTGACCACCAAATCCGCGAACTCGCACAGAAGCACGGCATGATTGAGCCGTTTGAGCCGGGGCAGGTGCGGGATAAGGAGGGGAAGAAGATCATCAGCTACGGGACGAGCAGCTATGGTTACGATATTCGCTGTGCGCCTGAATTTAAGGTGTTTACCAACATCCACAGCACGGTGGTGGACCCTAAAAACTTCGACGAAAAGAGCTTTGTGGATTTTGAGGGTGACAGCTGCATCATCCCGCCCAACAGCTTTGCATTGGCGCGGACGATGGAATATTTCCGCATTCCGCGCAATATTTTGACGGTTTGCCTGGGTAAAAGCACCTATGCGCGTTGCGGCATCATCGTTAACGTGACGCCGTTTGAGCCGGAGTGGGAAGGCTTTGTGACGCTGGAATTCAGCAACACCACGCCGCTGCCGGCCAAAATCTACGCGGGTGAGGGCTGTGCTCAGGTGTTGTTCTTCAAAGCGGACGAAGTTTGCACCACGAGCTACAAAGACCGAGGGGGCAAATACCAAGGTCAAACGGGTGTAACGCTGCCCAGAGCTTAAATTACCAAAATCTAAGAATCTCTAAGATAATCCAATTTACTGCACTTTAGCTGCAACAATTTTGAATTCAGGAGCGTACTATGAAATGGGAAGGCAACCGGGAATCTGACAACGTCGAAGACCGCCGAAACGGCGGCGGCGGGGGTGGTTTTGGCGGGAAAATCGGCATCGGTACGATCGTCATTGCCTTAGCCGCTTGGGGGTTGTTTGGGATTAATCCTTTGACTACGCTCGATGTTTTAAGTGGTGGCAATGCGCCTACGGCCCAAGTGCAGGGGCCAGCGACCAAGCCTCCAGCCAACGACCAGCAGGCCAAGTTTGTTTCCGTCGTACTGGCGGATACAGAAGACGTTTGGAAAGATGTGTTCACCAAGGGAGGCGCAACCTACAGCCCACCCAAACTCGTGATTTTCCGTGGTTCCACCCCCACACCTTGCGGTGCTGGCCAAGCGGCGATGGGGCCGTTCTACTGCCCGGGCGATCAAAAGGTGTACATCGATTTGAGCTTTTTTGACACGCTGAGACGCCAGCTCGGTGCCGGTGGCGATTTTGCGCAGGCTTATGTGGTTGCTCACGAAATTGGTCACCATGTCCAAAACCAATTGGGTGTGAATGACAAAGTGGAAGCCGCCCGCCTACGTTTGAGCGAGCGTGAGAACAATGCGCTGTCAGTCCGTGTGGAATTACAAGCCGATTGCTACGCTGGTTTGTGGGCTAAAAAAGCCAATGAATCGCGCCAAATCTTGCAATCAGGCGACATAGAGGAGGCGATGAACGCAGCAGCCAAAATTGGAGATGATGCGCTGCAACGCCAGTCCACAGGCCAAGTGCGTCCAGACAGCTTCACCCACGGCACCAGCGCCCAACGGGCTAAGTGGTTCAATGTGGGGTTGCAAACAGGCAGCGTGAAGAGCTGTGATACGTTTAGCACGCGCGATTTGTAAATTACTTCGTAAATCCATAACCCGTTCGCCCTGAGCTTGTCGAAGGGTTCTTGAAGGCTTCGACAAGCTCAGCCCGAACGGTGTAGGCAGGGAAGTATTTGAAAGCGATTTACTGTAAT
>JAYUJX010000178.1:0-7037 GCA_043764955.1 Polaromonas sp. | reverse complement strand
TGCAACACATGCTGAGTCATAGAAAAAATAACACAAATAGAGTGAGATCAAAACATGACCAAAGCGCTCGACTTATGTGACATCCAAGGTAACGTTGTGCGTGCCTATGGCCGATTCGGGTTCCCGATCGCCCGCTATTTGCTGCTCAACATCAGTGATGGACCAAGGGGCAGAAGCTGGTTGACATCCGTCATTCCAAACGTCACCAATTCTGCAACGTGGAGCAATGAGCCAGGCGGGGTTGTTCGTCCGACGGTGACACTGAATATTGCAATCAACCATGCTGGCTTAGCAGCACTTGAGTTGCCTTTGGAAAGTCTAAACAGCTTTTCTACAGAGTTTTCTATGGGTATGAAAAAGCGCAAAGACATCACAGGTGACGTCGGTGCCAGCAGTCCAGAGCAATGGGATCCCGTCTGGCAAAGCGATGAGCATGGCAAAGCTGTGCACGTGTTGTTGACACTAAATGCAGTCACGCGCGAATCGCTTGAGGCTCAGTACAAGTGGGTTTGTGATCAAATAGTTGCTACTGCAGGCGCTGTCACATTACTCGATGGTCACAGAGGACCAAACGGTGCCTTGCTACCTTACCAAGAGGCGCACATTATTTTCGAAAATGGTTTGCCAACGCCTAAAGAGCATTTTGGCTATACAGACGGTATTGGTGACCCTTACTTCGAGGGCATTCAGGATGCCCGTACGCGTGTAGAAGGTCGTGGCAAACAAATGTCGGATGGTACATGGCAGCCACTCGCCACAGGTGAGTTTTTGCATGGGCACTTGGATGAAGCCAGAGAATATCCGCCAGCCGCAGCACCTATCTTGCTGTCGCGTAACGGTACGTATTTGGTCTATCGAAAACTGCACCAGAACGTAGCCTCATTTGATGCTTTGTTGGCCCGCGAAGGCGCCTCTTACCCGGGTGGTGCAGAATTGATGGCTGCAAAATTTGTAGGGCGCTGGCGCGACAATGGCGCACCGCTGGTGAATGCGCCAGACGCCGCCTCAAAACTGCAATGGGACGCAGACTTTGCCAAAGCGGATCCAGTAGAGCAGGATGCGATGTTGAGCAGCTTCACCTACGATGAAGACATGAGTGGCGCGCGCTGTCCTTTGAGTGGTCATATGCGACGCGTCAATCCTCGCGCTTCTTTAGAGCTAAAAGCCGGAACTTGTCCAGGACAGTTTATAAGAAATGCTGGCGCTTTTGATACGCCTGGGGCACTTGCAAACCGACGTCGAATCTTGCGTCGTGGCTTGCCCTACGGCGACAGCACGCAAAGAGACAATGACAATCGCGACCACGGCGTCATCATGATGATGTTGAATGCTGATATTGGTAGACAGTATGAATTTGTCCAGCAGCAGTGGGTGAATTACGGAAACGATTTCAGAGAGGCCAACGACAAAGATGTTATCTTGGGCAATCGCTCCAAGCATCTACCGAACAATGTTATTCATCAAACAGATCCTGAGGGAGACGCGCCACCAAGATTCGTGCGCAATATCCCTCTGCTGGTGGAAACGCGCGGCGGTGATTATTTTTTTGTGCCGAGTTTGACCGCATTGCGATTGATTGCGCGCGGTTTGATAGATCCAACGTAGCGAATTCGCTGCAGTTAAACGACGCTATTGACGCGTCTGCGTAATTCAGAAATAGCGTGATAAACCAAGCGTCTTGCGCGGTTGATACTGCCTAAAGGACGATGAACCGCTAAACAGTGCCAAGGTGAAAAACGCATATTTTCCCCTTGTTGGTTTCGCTCTGGCGTATCAAAGTCTTGCATGGGAATGCGTAAGGTTGCCACCGGTACAAAAGGCGAGACGCGTTCATCCCAGCAAACACTGGCATCCTCAATAGGCATACTGCGCGGGTTCGCTTGCAGTTGAACACCAAACACAAACTCAGTCGGCGCGCCGCTTAGTTGTTGCTTCATCGCTAGGCGCAAAAAGTTATCGGCGGGTTCTGGCGGAATGAAGTCGCAGCTATGGATAATTGGTGTCACGCAATACTTCACGGCTTGTTCGCCAAGCAAATAGGGCGTACAACTGAAGTAGCGAATTTGAAGTGGATTGGCAAAAACCTTGAACGATGTCATCAACTTCCAAATGACACCAGGGTGGGTTGCAAAAAAACTGATTTTTTGTAACCAAGAGCCCTGAATGGCTTTAACCATGCCATCAAAGGTTTGAATACCATCGCAAAGAAAAGTGTTCGTGCTGATGAGTAGAAAATCTTGATTGCCAAGGCAGTCTGGCTCGTCACTTAGCTTTTCACCTGGTACGTGCGCTAGTTTGATAGCTATGCCGCGTATGTCTCGTTTTAGGTCTGGTTGCGCCTTGCTATTAGCATTTGAAAATCGCACCCAAGCTTTGAATGGCTTTGCTTGACTGAAGACACCGATTTTGTAGACATCAGGTAAATCGCTGTGAACTGTAAATTCTGCTTCTACCAAGCCATGCATTTTAGGGTGCGCATCTCGCGGCATGGTGCCACTCGGGTGGTTGCTAATCAGTTGCTCTTTTAACTGTGTCAACACGTCTTCAGCGTATTGTGTTTCAAAACTAGAAACAACTTCCTGCGGATGTGAATTCATTTCGCATGCTCAATAGTGATAGATGCCATTGCTAATTTCACCGAATCAATATCATGCAAAATATCATCGATAAAAAGATGTGCGTTTTGTTCAAGTGCCAAGTCATGAGAAGCTTCTAAAGTGTGCAAAAAAACTTCTGCAGTGATGAGCGTAAGTGAATACTTAAAATTTGCCAGCAAACGCATATATTCAGACTTCATCCAACATTCACCAGACTGCACACGCGCCTCGATACGGGTCAAAACAACCAAACCACTTTCGTAATCACCGTGCAACAAGCAAGCTTGTGCATACATGACAGCCCATACGCTGATGTAAGGCCCGTTCTGCGACAGTAAAACATCCATACTGGTGGCAGCTTGCAAAAGCGATTGTTGGGTACTCTTTGCCTTGTGATTCGACATCAGCTGACTTAATGCCATGCTCAAATCAATATACGGCACCCACAAACTTAGTTGGTGCTTGGTCACGTAATGATGTGCTTGCGTCATGTGCTCCATCATCTCGTCAGCGCGTCGCTGCAAACCCGCGATAAAACCACCCGAAAAAACCAAGCTTTGACAAATCGCAACTTGGTTATGGCTACGCAACGCCCATGCCAAGGCTTTATCCCGCCACTGATTGGCGTTTTCGGGTTGTTTGCGAAGCAAGCAAATAGTCGCCATGGCCAAGGCGGAGCCACTGACGTCGTTCATAGAGCTAAATTGAAAGCTTACGGATTTTGCATACTTTTCATAATCAAATAATTCAAAAAAATGCTCAAACTCGTCGTGCGCTTTTTTAAGTTTGCCTTGAATCATGCAAGTAAAGCCCATAGCGCGGTGAGCCAATAAATCAACAACCTCATCGCCATCGTCGCTAAATTGACGAATATTCGCAGCTACGATGTGTAGATCATTCATCTCGCTACCGCTGTGTGTGACGGTCCACTTTAAATACTGCACTGCTGTTAAATGATTTTTATTTGCAGTATTCACGCAAAGTGTATGCGCGCGTTCAGTAAGGCGAGCGAGTTTTCGCGAACCAGACCCTCGAATGGCAATCAAAGGCTCAGCAATAGCCATGCACAGTTGAAGTTCAATATCGTCCCGCATGGTGCTTTGGGGCATATCGTTCAGCAAACTTAATGCGCGGTTGTAACTTGCGAAAGCTTCTTGGTGTGCCAGTTGATGAATCGCAAGGTCGCCAGCACGTTGCCAGCAATAAACGGCTCGCTCTACATTACCCGATTCAGCGTAGTGCAGAGCCAAAATATGCGGTGCAATTTTGTTGGATGTCTCGAACTGCTGTTCTAGTATTTCTGCCGCCTTGGCGTGCAGACGTTCCCGGTCGCGCCTTAGCATCCTTTGATAGACAGCGTCTCTAACCAAGGCGTGATCGAAACTCAACAAATGCTCATTAGGCGCAGATTGCTGTATAAATAATTGAGCACTGATGAGTTCATCCAACGCCGCATTGATATCTTCAGAAAGATCTTGCGTGCATGCTCGCAACAGAGAAACTTCAAATTCACGCCCCAAAACAGCGGCTTGCTCTACGGTTTTCCGTCCATGCTGCAAACGGTCTAATCGCACAAGCAATATTTCACTCAGTGATTGCGGAATAGCTTTCTCGTTTAAAAAGGGTGAGAAACCATCCTTTGAAATAATGCTGCGCGTCAACTCGCTCGCAAAGATGGGCACACCATCGGAACGCTCAACAATCAACTGCAATGTTTGCTCTGAAATGGTGAAAGGTGCGGCTATCGCAACAACCATCGCACGTATATCTGCTTCTGGCAGCCTGTCCAAATGCAAAACATTGATGTGGTTTCCCTTGTCCAAAACATCATGTGTTGTAGGCCTTGTTGTTGCAATCAGCATGGCATGCCGTCTGGGCAGCTCACTGGCGAATTTGCGCAACAGATACATCGTACTTGGGTCAGCCCAATGCAAATCTTCGACCAGAAGCAACATGTTGTCGCGCGTTAAGCAGTGCAGCCAGCGCAACAAAGCCGCTTGAATGCGCTGGCGCACATCATCAGGACTGAGCGTTTGCATACGCTTGGCGCTGAGGTTTTTAAAACCCAACAAATCAGCCAAAGCAAAATAGTCGTCTTCGTTTTCTAAGCCGTATTCTTCGGTGAATGCTGTCAGTTTTTTATGCTGTTCGACGGGTTCGTCCGTGTAATGAAACTTTGCCTTTGCAGATATAAAGTTGATCAGCGGATACAAAGGTGCATCACTGTGATCGGGCGAGCATTGGAGCAAAGGCGCTTGTGGCAAGCCGTTGCGCACGTCCTCCTGTAATCTGGTTATCAAGTGCGATTTTCCTGAACCAGCATCGCCGCTAAGTAAAACGACGGCACCACGGCCAGTACGGGATCTGTCAAATTGTTGGCGTAAAAAATCCAGTTCTGCTTCCCGACCAATCAAGGGTGTGGCGCTTCCCTGTAGGCGTTTTGCTCGAAAACGGCTCAGACTTTTTTGCTCAGACAATACTTCCCAAGCGCCATGCGACTGCGAAAACCCTTTGAGCTGAACATTGCCCAGGCTGCGAAAAACAAACAAATCGCCCACCATGGCGCGGGTAGATTCAGAGGCGACAATGCCACCTACTGGTGCAATGCCTTGCATACGCGCAGCTATATTGGGTGTTTCGCCGATGGCACCTACCTCATCCGTGTTGCCTGCGCCTACTAATTTTCCAATGACGACCATTCCTGTTGCCAAGCCGACGCGCACTTGCAACTTCACGCCCGCCACGAGTGGCAGATCCTGCACCGCAGTGATCGCATCCAAAGCCGCTCTGAGTGCGCGCTCGCAATCTGACTCTTGCGTCTCTGGGTAGCCGAAATAAACCAACATACCATCGCCTAGATATTGCGCAATGTAACCCTTGTGTTTTTGAATCACATCGCCCAAACATAGGCGATAGGCTTGTAACAAACGCTGCAAGTCTTCTGTATCAAGCTGCGTCGATAATTCTGTAGAGCCGACCAAATCACAAAACATGACGGTTAATAGCCGGTGCTGATGGTTTGCCGCGGCTTGGTTGCGGCCGTGAGAGTTATGTTTTCCTTCAGGAATCGACGGCTTTGAGTCGGTTGTCTGAGAAGATGGATTCGAATCTTCTTTTAGCTTTTCTATGGCGGATAGCAGCGTTCTTCGATGTCCAACCGAGCCAATGCCAATATCGCGCAAGTCGTCTGCAGTAATCTCATTGAGTAACTCAAAATGAATGTCGTTGCTTGCGAAGAGCGGCTCGTAAGTTTGCAAATCAAGCGTTCGCAGCCAATCACTGAGGGTTTGAATTTGGCGGACTGCAGGCATAAGCTACATTTTTACACTAAATGTGAACTTTTTGTAACCTTTTTAATGTTACAAACCCAAGGCTAAAACTGTATGACTGTACGAATTGACTTGCCCTCATGCATCAAATCAAAGGCATCGTTGATCTGTTCAATCGGCATATTGTGGGTAATGAAAGGGTCTAAATCAATGTCGCCCCGCATGGCGTCTTCCACCATGCCAGGTAACTGCGTGCGGCCCTTCACGCCCCCAAACGCACTGCCGCGCCAGACGCGCCCGGTGACCAGCTGGAAGGGGCGGGTAGAAATCTCTTGCCCCGCGCCCGCCACGCCAATGATGATGGACTCGCCCCAGCCTTTGTGACAGCACTCCAAAGCGGCGCGCATCACGTTCACGTTGCCGATGCACTCAAAGCTGAATTCCACGCCACCATCGGTCATGGCCACAATCACGTCTTGAATCGGCTTGTTTGAGTCTTTGGGATTGATGCAATCCGTTGCGCCCATGGTTTTGGCCAGGTCAAACTTGCCGGGGTTGGTGTCAATCGCGATGATGCGCCCGGCCTTGGCTTGTCTTGCGCCTTGAATCACGGCCAAGCCAATTGCGCCCAGACCAAACACGGCCACCGTGTCGCCTTCTTTGACTTTGGCCGTGTTGTGCACGGCCCCAATACCCGTGGTCACGCCGCAGCCCAGCAAACACATCACGCCCAGCGGCGCAGCGGGGTTGATTTTGGCCAGTGAAATCTCGGCCACCACGGTGTACTCGCTGAAGGTACTGGTGCCCATGTAGTGGTACAGCGGTTTGCCGTGGTATGAAAAGCGTGTCGTGCCATCGGGCATGAGACCTTTGCCTTGTGTGGCGCGGATTTTTTGACACAGATTGGTTTTGCCAGACAGACAAAATTTGCACACACGGCATTCGGGTGTGTACAGCGGAATCACGTGGTCGCCCACCGCCACGCTGGTCACGCCTTCGCCAATTTCCACCACAATGCCGCCGCCCTCATGTCCCAGCACGGCAGGGAACACGCCTTCAGGGTCGTCGCCACTAAGTGTGTAAGCATCTGTATGGCACACGGCGGTGTGGGTGATTTTGACCATCACCTCGCCCGCTTGCGGGGGCGCGACATCGATTTCAACGATTTGTA
>JAYUJX010000177.1:0-7046 GCA_043764955.1 Polaromonas sp. | reverse complement strand
CAGCTGCAGCAACTGGCCGCACAAGCCGCTGAAAATACCGACACCTTGACGCTGGTGATGCTGCCCAAGCTAGACAAAATGAGTAAGCAGGGCGCGTGGTTTACTGCTTTGGACGGTAATGGCGTCAACATTGAAATTCAGCCTGTCGAGCGTGCTGCCTTGCCGCAATGGATTGCCCAGCGCCTGCAAGCGCAGGGTCAGCAGGTCGCTGCGGGTGTGGAAGGGCAGCAAACCCTGCAATTCTTTACCGACCGGGTCGAAGGCAATTTGCTGGCGGCCTTTCAAGAGATCCAAAAACTCGCGCTACTACACCCCAAAGGTGAGTTGTCGTTGGCGCAGGTTGAAAGCGCCGTGCTGAACGTGGCGCGGTATGACGTGTTTAAGTTGTCCGAATCCGTCCTAGCCGGTCACCCCGCCCGCGTGCAGCGCATGCTGGACGGCCTGCAGGCTGAGGGCGTGGCTGAGGTGCTGGTGCATTGGGCGATTTCAGAGGATATTCGCGCCCTCAAACGCGTCAAAGACGCCATGTCCAACGGCAAACCGCTGCCCATGGCGCTGCGTGAACAGCGCGTTTGGGGCGTCAAAGAGCGCCTGTTTGAGCGCGTGTTGCCGCAACTCAGCAGCGCGGCTTTGGTTGATTTGTTGGACGCTGCGCACAAGGTGGACGGCATCGTCAAAGGCTTGAAACAGCGCGATTGGTCCCAAGATGGCTGGCAAGCGCTGCACAGGCTAGCCATGCAACTGTGTCAGGCGTGCATGACGCAAACTGCCTCTTCAGCCCAAAAATCAACGAAAATAGCTGCATGAACGCCCAAACCCACACCTCCAGCATGGTAAACGTCGTCGAGCTACTGCAAACCCTTGGAAGGCAGGCAAAAACGGCTTCAGCCGGTGTATCTGTTGCCTCTTCAGCTATTAAAAGTATAGCGCTATTGCGTTTGGCAGAACTTTTGCGTGCCAATGTGGTGGCTTTGCAGGCTGACAACGCCAAAGACATCGCTCGCGCCGTGAAAGCCGGGTTGTCTGAGCCCATGGTTGACCGCTTGAAGTTGACGCCCAAAGTGCTGGAAACTTGCGCGTTGGGTTGCGAGCAGCTGGCGGCGATGCCCGACATCATTGGCGAAATCATTGGCATGAAACAGCAGCCCAGCGGTATCCGCGTGGGGCAAATGCGGGTGCCGATTGGCGTGTTTGGCATGATTTACGAAAGTCGTCCGAATGTGACGATTGAAGCCGCTTCCTTGGCCATCAAAAGCGGCAATGCCTGTATTTTGCGTGGTGGCTCAGAGGCGATTGAATCCAACCAAGCCTTGGCGTTTTTGGTGCAACAAGCGCTGGTGGAAAGCGGTTTGCCGCAGCACACGGTACAACTGGTGCCCACCACGGACCGCGAGGCTGTCAGTGCGTTGATCACCATGCCGGAATACGTCGATGTCATCATCCCGCGCGGCGGCAAGGGGCTGATTGAGCGTGTTTCTCGCGAAGCCAAAGTGCCTGTCATCAAGCATTTGGACGGCAATTGCCATGTTTATGTTGATGACCCGTGCGACATCGCCATGGCGGTCACGGTGGCCGACAACGCCAAAACCAACAAATACAGTCCGTGCAACGCTGCCGAAGGCCTGCTGGTCGCCAAAGGTGCAGCTGCTGAGTTTTTACCCAAAATTGCCGCTATCTATGCCAAAAAAGGCGTTGAAATGCGGTGTGATGAGGCCGCAGCCAGCGTATTGTTTGATAATGCTGCTATTAAAAAAATAGCAAAAATCACTTTGGCCAAAGAGCAAGATTGGTACGAAGAATACCTAGCGCCCATCATCAGCATCAAAATTGTGGCCGGTTTGGACGAGGCGATTGCACACATCAACACCTACAGCAGCCACCACACCGACGCCATCATGACCACCAACCACATGCACGCCCAACGCTTCTTGCGCGAGGTCGATTCTGCAAGTGTGATGGTGAATGCCAGCACGCGCTTTGCGGATGGGTTTGAGTACGGACTGGGTGCTGAAATCGGCATCAGCACTGATAAGTTTCACGCCCGTGGCCCTGTGGGGATTGAGGGTTTGACGTCGCTGAAGTATGTGGTTTTGGGTAACGGTGAAGTACGTAATTAATGGCTACTAACCTGCACACCTCTGCTATTTTTACGCCTCAGGTTACTCAAAATCTTTGGCCTTCTTCGGGTTATGAGCTGCTGGATGTCGATGCGAACGGCCATTTGTTAGTTACAGACGCCTATTTGCGCCATTTGCTGTCACGACCTGAGATTGCGCCGATTGCTGAGTCTTGTACATATGAATTGGCGCTGCACCATTCCCTAGACAACGAACCGCGTCGAGCGGTGCAGGCTGCTGAACTTGCCGGCTTACACGACAAAGATGCAGCAGACAATTACGCGGTGTGGCTGCGCTTCAGAGACAAATTGCTCGCTAAATCTACCCTAGAAGCCAGCTATATGGCGTTGTTTCAGGGTGAGGGCGTCGATGTCGCGCCCGTGCTGGTTCAGCAGTTGACGCAGATTTTGTTGCAGCACGTCCTGACCAGATCAGGTGGAAAACTCAACGCGATGCAAGCCCGCGTGGCTGAGTTGTTGTTCAGAACGCAAAAAATATCGATTTTGGAAGATGGCGCTGTGATGGCGGCGGACGATGAAACGGTTGAGCGGCATGCCTTGTCAGGCGGTTTTGGCAGCATTGGCGAGCTGTTGAAACAAGGCGGTTTGCCGGTTCGCAGTGTCGATTTGGATGTGTTGAGTGCGGATAACTTGGATGCCTACTGGCCGCGCAGTGAGTTTTTTGACATGGTGATCAGCCTTAACCACGGTCAGGCTTCTTTGGACGCTCTGTGTCGTGTGCTTGAGATGTGGATCAAACACTTTTTGCAAGTCGATGTGCGTATTCAAACAGACAAAGAAATTGTGGACGAGCATTGGGTCTGGCATGTTGGGCTGGATGCGCAGGCCAGCGGGATTTTGAATGATTTGTACACGGGTGCTGAGGTGTCAGAAGACCGCCACCGCCGCTTGATGTGTTTGTTTCGCTTGGAGTTCGTCAATCCTGCCGATATGCTGGCTGCTGTTGCTGGCCGTCCGGTATATTTGGCGATGGCGATGGACGAGAAAAACCAACTCAAACTCAAGCCGCAAAATCTGCTGCTGAACCTTCCTTTGGCTCAAAGATCTTAACCAATTCGGTCGTCATAAAGATCATATTAAAAGAGTTCGTAAAACCATGGTTCCTCACCTCATCACCGCTCTGAATGGCCCGATCAACGAGCTAGAGCAACGCATCTTGGACTCCATGCCAGCGATCGAACGCTGGTTTCGCCTGGAGTGGATGGAGCACACGCCGCCGTTTTATAGCTCGGTCGATGTGCGCAACGCCGGGTTCAAGCTCGCACCCGTAGACACCAATTTGTTCCCTGGTGGTTGGAGCAATTTGACACCGGCCATGCTGCCCCTTGCCGTGCAGGCGGCGATGGTGGCGATTGAGAAAATCTGCCCAGAGGCTAAAAACCTGCTGCTGATTCCTGAAAATCACAGCAACAATGCCAACAACACGTTTTATCTGAGCAGCATTGCCCAGCTACGCCGCATCTTCCACATGGCGGGCTTGAATGTGCGCGTTGGCTCGATTGACCCTGACATCAAGCAAAACACCACGGTAGAGCTACCCAATGGGGAGACTATCGTGCTGGAGCCTGTGATTCGCAGCGCCAAGCGCTTGGGTTTGAAAGATTTTGACCCCTGCACGATTTTGCTGAACAACGAATTGACCAAGGGCTTGCCTGGCATTTTGGAAGAGCTGCATGAGCAGTTTGTTTTGCCACCGCTGCACGCTTCGGGTTCGGTGCGTCGCAAAAGCACCCATTACAAAAGCTATGAAGATGTCTGCAAGCGTTTTGGCAAGCTGCTGGGCGTTGACCCTTGGTTGATCAACCCCATGTTTTTGACCTGTACAGATGCGGATTTGACCGCCACTGTTGACACTCTGCTTGCCAAAATCAAAAAAAAATACAAAGAGTACGGCATCACCGACAAGCCGTTTGTGGTTGTTAAAACCAACCACAGTAGCCAAGCGGACAAGCATGTGGGCTCAAGCGTGATGATGTTGCGCCAATCTGGCGAGCTGAAAGACCACAAAGACATCGAGCTTTTCAGCGGTGAGCTGGTGGTTCAAGAAGGCGTACTAACCAAAGAACGTATGAACGACGCCGTGGCCGAACCCGTGGTTTATATGATGGACCGCTATGTGGTGGGCGGTTTTTACCGCGTGCATGCGGACAGAGGGATGGATGAAAACCTGTGCTCCCCAGGTTCGCGTTACGTACCTTTGGCTTTTGCAGAGGGTACGGAATTGCCGCAACCCGGCGTGAAGCCCGGTGCTAGTGCACCCAATCGCTTTTATATGTACGGCGTGATTGGCCGATTGGCCATGTTGGCAGCCAGTTATGAGCTGGAAGCGACCGATCCGGACGCCGAAGTGTACGAATAAGCTGAATTTCTAAGGTTTCCTTAAATCTGCAGTTGCTGCACTGCAACATATTTAACCTTAAATGTGTTTTTATTGCGCCTACAAGCAGCTCCTTGGCGCAAAACACCGTTACAAAAGCGCACAATACGCTTCCCAGAACAACAGTTATGGCCGACTGAGTACGCTACCAGATTTCTTGAGTAGCGTCATCGGTGGTCAATTCTTTAGTGCAAACAACAAAATCTTCTCTCGCAGCGCTGACTTTGAGCGCTATTGGTGTGGTTTACGGCGATATTGGAACCAGCGTTCTGTATGCGATGAAAGAGGTTTTTGGCTCCGGCCATGTGCCTTTCATGCCCGACAATATCTATGGTATTTTGTCCATTTTCTTCTGGACGCTCACCGTCATCGTCTCCATCAAATACGTGGTTTTGATACTGCGAGCCGATAACCACGGCGAAGGTGGCTTGGTGGCCATGCTGGCGCTGGCATCGCAAGCCGTCAAAGACAAGCCGCAGCTGCGCGGTGTGCTGCTCACGGTGGGTATTTTTGGTACTTGCTTGTTTTATGGCGATGGTGTGATTACCCCTGCTATTTCAGTATTGGGTGCCATGGAGGGTTTGGAGGTGATTTCTCCGACTTTCAAGCAATACGTTGTACCTTTGACACTGGTGATTTTGTTCTGCCTATTTTTAGTGCAAAAGAAGGGCACAGCAGGCATAGGTAAGTTTTTTGGCCCCATCACTTTGGTGTGGTTTGCCGTATTGGCGTTGCTGGGCGTGATGCATATTGCAACCAATCCCGCTATTCTTTGGGCTATCAGTCCGCATTACGCGCTCAGTTTCATTTGGGCTAACCCTGGCATTACCTTCATTATTTTGGGCGCTGTGGTGCTGTGTGTCACGGGTGCTGAGGCTTTGTACGCTGACTTGGGTCATTTTGGTAAAAAACCCATTCGTTTGGCTTGGTTCAGCGTGGTCATGCCGGCTTTGGTGCTGAATTATTTTGGTCAAGGTGCTCTGTTACTTAAAAATCCAGCTGCCGTTAAAAACCCGTTTTACTTGATGGCGCCTGATTGGGCGCTGATTCCTTTGCTGGTCTTAGCCACATTAGCTGCGGTGATTGCATCGCAGGCCTTGATTACAGGCGCTTTCAGCGTGACCAAACAGGTCATCCAGCTGGGCTATTTGCCGCGCTTGAACATCTTGCACACCAGCGTCCGTGAGGCTGGCCAAATTTACATTCCGTTTGTGAACTGGGGTTTGTTTGTCGCCATTGTCTTGGCTGTGGTGATGTTTAAAACCTCTGGCAATCTGGCCGCCGCTTACGGCATCGCGGTGACAACAGACATGCTGATAACGACAATTTTGACGTTTTACGTGATTCGTTACGGCTGGAAATACCCGTTGTGGTTGTGCATCGTGGCGACGGGCTGGTTCTTCATTGTTGACTTCGCGTTTTTTGCATCCAACTTGCTCAAGTTGTTTGCAGGCGGTTGGTTCCCCCTTGTTATTGGTGGCGCCATATTTACACTGATGATGACTTGGAAGCAGGGACGACGTATGTTGTCAGCGAAGCAAAAAGTCGATGCTATTGATCTCAAAGACTTTTTGGAATCCGTTTTTGTAAGCCCTCCGACCCGCGTCGAAGGAACGGCCGTGTTTTTGACCTCTGAGAAAGGCAGCGTGCCAAATGCCTTGTTACACAACCTCAAGCACAACAAAGTGTTGCATGAGAGAAATTTGTTTGTCACTGTACGAAATCATGAGGTGCCTTGGATTGGCATGTCCAAGCGGCTCGAAGTCGAATCTTTAGGGCATCATTGCTGGCAAGTCGTGCTCAACTATGGCTTTAAAAACGACCCAGATGTACCGGTTGCACTGGAACAAATGAAGGGTCGTGGCTGCGAGATGGAGCATATGACGACCAGCTATTTCTTATCCCGCGACACCGTTGTGCCCACTCTGGGCGAAGGTATGGCACCGTGGCGTGAAAAGTTGTTTGCCCAAATGCACCACAATGCCAGTGGCGCAGCCGATTTCTTGAACTTACCAACAAACTCTGTGGTTGAGTTAGGTTCAAAAATAGAAATTTAATCTAAATTAGGCCGGTTATAAATCTGCATTGATGAGGTTTTTTAAAGACATCAGCGTGCCTGCATTTACAGCAGGCTTTGTCGCCGTGCTGGTGGGCTTCACCAGCTCAGTCGCCATCGTTTTTCAAGCCGCACAAGCTTTTAAGGCCACGCCCGAGCAGTTGACGTCTTGGATGTGGGCATTGGGTCTGGGCATGGGGCTTTGCAGCTTGATACCGTCCCTTTGGCTGCGTAAACCAGTCATGATTGCTTGGAGCACGCCGGGCGCAGCAGTTTTGGCTACAGCTGGCTTGGCTGGTGGGTTTAGCATGGGCGAAGCTGTCGGCGCATTTATGGCTTGCGCCGCGCTGATCACCTTGTTTGGCGTTACCGGTTGGTTTGAGCGGGTGATGAACCGCATTCCCGTGGCAATAGCATCTGCTTTATTAGCTGGTGTTTTAGCTAGGTTTGGTCTTCAAGCTTTCATGGCGGCACAA
>JAYUJX010000176.1:0-7061 GCA_043764955.1 Polaromonas sp. | reverse complement strand
GACGGTCTTGCAGGTAGCTGTCGGCTTCGTCCAGCAGTAACACCGCACCTTCCGCCTCGGCTTCTTTGAACATCGCCGCCATGTTCTGCTCGGTTTCGCCCACAAATTTACTCATCAAATCACTGGCTTGTTTGATGATGAGGGGTCTTTCTAGCGCTTTGGCGATGTGTTCGGCCAGAGCGGTTTTACCTGTGCCCGGCGCACCGTAAAAGCACAACGTGCCGTGGCCTCGGTCTTTTAACGCTTTCACGATGCGCGGAATCTCGAAGCGTGTTTCGACGTTGAGCATGTCCAAGTTGTAGCTCGTCACCGTGGGGCGGCTCTTGTCGCCGTCGATTTTTGTACCCAGCGCTGCATCGGCATTTTTGAGTTGGCGCTCAATCAGCGTTTCCAGCCCCATGTGTTCAGACGTGGCCAAGCCGGCAAATCGTACCGCAGTGCGAATTTGCGCGGGTGTCAGCCCTTTGCGCTCGGTGAGTTTTGCCACAAACTCGGCGCTGATTTCCACGCCTTCCAGCGTTTTGCGAATCAACTGCTCGCGTGCGCCGGGTGGTGGCGATTTCAGCTCCAAATGGTACGCAAAACGACGACGGAAAGCGGGGTCGATTTGCTCGATGCGGTTGGTCACCCAAATCGTGGGCACGGGGTTGGTCTCCAAGATTTGATTCACCCACGCTTTGCCATTGATGCTTTGGCTAGACGAACTTGGATACGCCATTTGCTCTTGCCGTGCCATCAAATTGGCTGCGTCCATGCTGACGGCGGGGAAAACGTCTTCCACTTCGTCAAACATCAGCGCCACTTGCGGGCTGCTTTTCAGAAAAACTTGGGCAATTTGGAGTGAACGGTAACGGTCGCGACCGCTGAGCGAATTGCCTTCACGGTCAGCATACTCCACCTCGAACAAATCCAAGCCCGACGACTGTGCTACCACCTTGGCCAGCTCAGTTTTACCGGTACCCGGTGGGCCGTAAAGCAGCACATTCACGCCCAGCTCTTTTCGCTCCACCGCGTTTTTAATCAAGGCGCACAGCACCTGCGTGTCTTCTTGCACAAAAGAAAAGTCGTTCAGCGTCAGGGCTGATTTGGTGGCTGGCTTGGTAAAGACGGCCATCAGCTCGTTTTGGTCGCGGTATTCGCGCATCAGCACCGGCGGCAGTTTTTCGCTGACCTTCATCAAATCCGACAAATCGCTGATGCTGTGCTCGGAAATCAAATTTTCCACCAAACCGATGCGCTCCAAACGCGAGCCAGCACGCAAAGCTTCGCCAATTTCAGTGGCGGTGACGCCTGCGACTTCCGCAATCGCCGCGAACGCTTCGGGCGCATTGCTCACTTTGAATTCCACCAAAATGCTGCGCAAATCACGCTGGTAGCGCGCCATCGTGCCGTACAGCAACAAGGCGCGCTCGGCTTTGTTGAGCTGCAGAAGGTTGCTGAGCGCCGAAATATTTTTCTCAATCAGCGTGCTTTGCTTTTTGAGGGTGTGGGTCAACCATTCGCCGGTGATGGCCAGCACGGACAGCAGCTCTTTAGGCTGGTCTTTGGCAAACTCGTCAAGGTAAAAGTACATCGTGCCCTCTTCGTAAGGGCCACGCCAAACGCCATGCCGCTCTAAGAACTCCGGGTTGTTAAGCGCCTCGTGGCCGCGCCAAATCTCGTTGTCTTTGCAGCGGATGTTCAAAAAAGTACGTATTTTATTGAACACATGGGCAGGCCACACCATGTGGCGACCGGTCAGCGCCAGTAAGCTGTTCAAATCACGGCGCACATTGAACTTGGAGCCTTGTTTGGCTGCCAAAGTCAGCACAAAGTGCGAGCACATCAAGTCCATCACCGGCGCGTCTTTTAGGCCGGGGGAGAGCAGCATTTGGTCTAATACGCTCTCTAAAGATTTTTCACCCACTAAACGTTTGTTAACGGTACGCATGGCAATGGCCTCCCGTGACGACAGTCACTTGTGTCACCATAACGCAGATGGATTCGCTTTGGAATACCTGCAAACGCCTGTATTTTTTTATTTTTTTAAGGAGATGCCTTTAAATATGAAAAAATCGAGCTTTTAAAGCCTTCTTTTGATGCCCCACTTGCTGTGCGAGAATCAAAACAATAATCAATGAAGAGACACCATGACTGACAACATGCAAGCCACGGAAAACAACGCGAACACGCCAACGACTGAAACGACCCGCAAACGCCCCAAACCTGGCGAGCGCCGCGTGCAAATTTTGGAAGCACTGGCGACCATGCTGGAAGGCTCTGGCACTGAGCGCATCACAACCGCCGCTCTAGCCACCCGTTTGGACGTGTCTGAGGCCGCTTTGTACCGCCATTTCGCCAGCAAAGCGCAAATGTTTGAGGCTTTGATTGAGTTCATCGAGCAAACCGTGTTCAGCCTGATCAACCAAATCACTGAGCGCGAACCCAACCCGCAAGCTCAAGTAGCCAGAATTCTTGCTTTGACCCTGCAGTTTGCCGAAAAAAACCCCGGCATGGCGCGCGTCATGGTGGGCGATGCCTTGGTTTTTGAAAACGACCGCCTGCAGCAACGCATGAACCAGTTTTTTGACCGTTTTGAATCCAGCCTGAAACAAAGTCTGCGAGCTGCCGCTGAAGCGCAAAACTCTGCCACCCCCACGGTGGATGCCCAAGTCAAAGCCTCAGTCCTAACGGCCTTCGTCGTTGGCCGCCTGCAGCGCTTTACCCGTTCGAACTTCAAACGCCTGCCCAGCGAGCATTTAGAAGTCAGTTTTGCGCAATTGTTGTAAGGCTTTCTAGCTTTTATGCCTTGGTCATTGGTTTTGACTATAGCGGTCTTCAAAAATCACAATCAATCAAAACGGGAATCATCATAGATATTGGCTATGATTAATAGATTGGCAGTTGCGCAGCGTGTTTGTATGTTGTTCAATGGCTGATGGGATGGCTTTATCGCTAGCTCCCTTTTCATTTATCACACCATCTTTTTGAGGATTTCACCATGTCACTGATCAACACCATAGTAGCCCCTTTCAAAACCGAAGCTTTTCACAATGGCAAGTTCATTGAAGTCACAGAAAAAAGCCTGCAAGGCAAATGGTCTGTGCTGATTTTTATGCCAGCGGCTTTCACGTTCAATTGCCCAACAGAAATTGAAGATGCTGCTGACAACTACGCTGAGTTCCAAAAAGCGGGTACAGAAGTTTATATTGTTACGACTGATACGCATTTCTCGCACAAAGTTTGGCACGAGACGTCTCCTGCTGTGGGTAAAGCGAAGTTTCCACTGGTGGGCGACCCAACGCACGCGTTGACAAACGCGTTTGGCGTGCACATCCCAGAAGAAGGCTTGGCTTTGCGTGGCACGTTCATCATCAACCCTGATTTGGTCATCAAGACCATGGAAGTTCATTCCAACGAAATCGCGCGTGATGTGAAAGAAACGCTGCGCAAGCTCAAAGCGGCACAATACACAGCAGCGCACCCAGGTGAAGTTTGCCCAGCCAAGTGGAACGAAGGCGCGAAGACTCTGACACCATCTTTGGATTTGGTCGGCAAGATCTAAGCGATTTAGCCGAATACGGCATTAGATCCGTCATTCCCGCCTTCGCGGAAATGACGGCACAAGACTCAAAAAAAATTTGCTGCACATTCCCATCGTCAAAAGCGGTGGGCAGGGGAACACTATGCTCGATCAAGACTTGAAAAAACAATTGGCTGACTATTTGCAGCTGGTGCGCGAACCTTTCGAGATAGTGGCCTCGCTGGGCACTGACGCACCTTCACAAGAGATGCGCACCCTGTTAGAGCAAATTGGGTCGCTGAGCGACAAAATTAGCTTACGCATGGACGGCACAGACGCACGCACACCCTCATTTGCGTTACAGCGTAGAAACGGTGCAAAGATTGGTGCAGAGATGAAGCTGCGCTTTGCGGCTATACCACTGGGGCATGAATTTACATCCTTGGTGCTGGCATTGTTGTGGACGGGCGGACACCCGCCCAAAGTCGAAGCAGACACACTGGCGCAAATTCGCGCATTGCAATTTGATGCGCCGCAAAAATTTGATGTGTTCATGAGCCTTTCCTGCCACAACTGCCCCGACGTTGTGCAGGCACTGTCGCTCATGGCGATCAACAACCCCGCTTTCGATGTCACCATCATTGACGGCGGGCTAAACCAAAAAGAAGTCGAAGACAAAGGCATCATGGCCGTACCGGCGCTGCATTTGGATGGAAAAATGTTTCATTCAGGCCGTGCTAGCTTGGAAGAGTTGATTGCCAAGCTTGATACTGGCGCGGCAAAGCGCGAAGCTACAAAACTCAGTGCCAAAGCCCCGTACGACGTGCTGATTTTGGGCGGTGGCCCGGCGGGCGCGGCGGCTGCTATCTATGCTGCACGCAAGGGCATCCGCACGGGTTTACTTGCAGAGCGCTTTGGCGGGCAGGTGAATGACACCATGGCGATTGAAAACTACATTGGCGTGCCAGAAACTGATGGGCCCAAATACGCGGCGGCTTTGGAGCAACACGTTAAAACCTATGACGTAGATTTCATGAACGGTCACCGCGCTGCCAGTGTGATGCCTGCGGACTCAGAGGGTGGCTATATCACGCTAAAGACCGAAAGCGGCGGAGAACTCAAAACCCGCAACCTGATTATTGCCACAGGCGCACGCTGGCGCAACATGAATGTGCCAGGCGAGCAAGAATACAAAAATAAAGGCGTGGCTTACTGCCCGCATTGTGATGGTCCGTTGTTTAAGGGGAAAGATGTTGCCGTTATTGGCGGTGGCAATTCTGGCGTAGAAGCCGCTATTGATTTGGCTGGCTTGGTCAAACACGTGACCGTATTTGAATTCATGCCAGAGATGAAGGCTGATGCGGTATTGGTTAACAAACTCAAAAGCTTGCCCAACGTGACGATTCACTTGAACACGCAAACACTGGAAGTCACTGGTAACGGTGACCGCATGAACGGCTTGCGCTTCAAAGACCGCGCTACCAGCGCAGAACAAACGATAGCTTTAGAAGGCGTTTTCGTGCAAATTGGCTTGGTTCCGAATACTGAATTTTTAGGCACCACGATTGAGCGTACCAAGTTTGGTGAAATCGTTATCGATGCGAAAAACCACACCAATGTGGCAGGCATCTTTGGCGCAGGCGATTGCACCACTGTGCCTTACAAGCAAATCGTCATTGCCGCGAGTGAAGGCGCTAAAGCCGCTTTGTCAGCGTTTGATCACTTGATTCGCACACCTGCACCGCAAGAAGCAACAGAGACTGCAGCGGTCTAATTGACTACTTAATCTATCTTGACGCCTACTTTGACACCAGACGCCACAATATCTGCCCACGTCTGGTCGTCAATCACAATGCCGTCGTTGCCGCGCTGAATGCGGGCGCGACGTTCGGGGTCACCCGCGATCTGAACGGTATCAAATCCTAGACCAGCGGGGGATTGTTTGACCCAATCGACAAACGCCTGCGCTTCTAACTCAAACGAAACCTGAGTTCCGAGCTTTGCAGGGTCTATCAACACCGTCAACATGCCGTTCAGCACCGCTTGCGCTTGGCCGCGAGTTGAATTGGCGGGTTCGTGCCAGCTCCCGCCACCCGTCAACGCGCCGCCCAGCAGCTCACACGCCACCGCCATGCCATAGCCTTTGTGCTCTCCAAATGTCATCAAGGCCCCAAACAGACCATTGCTTTGAGGCACGACGACAACGCCAGGATTGACAGTGGGTGCGCCTGTTTCGTCGATCAGCAAGCCAGGTGCAACGGTGTGGCCTTCGTTGTAAGCGACCCGCATCTTGCCTTGAGCGACGCGGCTGGTGGCGAAATCCAATAAAAAGGGTTCGCGGCCGGCCAGCGGGATACCGATACAGCATGGATTTGTCCCAAAGCGCCCATCCGCCCCACCCCAGGGCGCAACCGAGGGACGCGCCATCACATTCACAAAATGCAGGGACACCAACCCCTCGTTTGTGGCCATCTCAGCCCAGTGGCCGATACGGCCCAAATGATGTGAATTGGCCAGCGTCATGATGCAGCTGCCATGTTGCTTGGCGCGCGCAATGCCCATCTGCATGGCCTGCGCGCCAATCACCTGGCCGTGGCCACGCTGGCCATCCAGCGTCAGCATGTGACCCAAATCGAGCACGGTTTTGACGGCGGTATTGGGTTTCAAGCCGCCTTCCAGCACGGCAGCGACGTATCGCGGCAGCATGCCGACGCCGTGCGAGTCGTGGCCGCTCAGATTCGCCATGACAAGGTTGCTGGCGACGGTATTTGCTTCTTTTTCGGAGCTGCCGGACGCTATTAAAATAGTAGCTATTGAGGCAATTAAATCGTCAGCTAGAGCTGTTTTTGACATGTTTTTTGACTATTTAAGGAATATATCTAAAAATCCGTTCGCCCTGAGCCTGTCGAAGGGTTCACGCAGACTTCGACAATGCCTGTCCTGAGCCCGTCGAAGGGCTCAGTCCGAACGGGTGTGGAAGTTTTTCGCCCTTCCCTTACATCACCGCACCGACTTGCCACGGCACAAACTCGTTCTGCCCATAGCCATGGCGCTCGCTTTTGCTGGGTTCGCCCGAAGCGGTCGCCAGCACCATCTCAAAAATTCGCTGTCCCATCTCGGCAATCGAAGCCGTGCCATCGATGATTTCACCGCAGTTGATGTCCATGTCCTCTTCTTGCCGCTGCCACAAGGCGGAATTGGTCGCCAGCTTGAGCGAGGGCGAGGGCGCGCAGCCGTAGGCCGAGCCGCGCCCGGTGGTGAAGCAGATCACGTTCGCACCGCCTGCCACCTGACCGGTCGCACTAACGGGGTCGTAACCCGGCGTGTCCATGTAGACAAAACCGTGTGCGGTGACCGGCTCGGCATACTCGTACACCGCCTGCAAATTGGACGTGCCGCCCTTGGCGACCGCACCCAGTGATTTCTCCAGAATCGTGGTCAAGCCACCGGCTTTGTTGCCTGGGGACGGGTTGTTGTTCATCTCGCCGTCGTTGATCTCGGTGTAATGCTCCCACCATTTGATGCGGGAGACCAGTTTTTCACCCACAGCGCGGCTGAC
>JAYUJX010000175.1:0-7076 GCA_043764955.1 Polaromonas sp. | reverse complement strand
AAACCAAGCCAATTGTTAAAGCTGAGCCGAAAATGGCTGCAAAGCCTGAAGTCAAACCAGAAATCAAACCAACACCAAAACCAGCGACTGACGAAGCCGCCAAAGCCTTGGCCATCTTAGAAGGCAAGGAGCCGCCTAAAACCGCATCAACTGCTGCTGCAGCGGCGACTTCGGTTGATGCTGCGGTGGGTAGATTCGTCGTGCAAGTCGGCGCGTTTGCTGAAAACGAAAAAGCCAGAGAGGTGCGCCTGAAAGTGGAGCGCGCTGGCTTAAAAACCTATGTGCATGTTGCCGAAACGCCGCAGGGCAAACGTATTCGTGTACGCGTGGGCCCGTTTGCGACCCGTGTGGAGGCTGACAAAGCCGCAGCAAAAATTAAGACGCTGGATTTGCCAGCGGCTATATTGACCTTATAAGTTAAAACCATGACATTCGTAGACTGGACACTGATTGGCATCTTGGCGCTGTCGTTCTTGATCGGTGTGTCGCGCGGGCTGGTGTATGAAGTCTTGTCGGTTTTCGTTTGGATTGCCGCTTTTGTGCTGGCACAGTGGTTTGCGCCTGAAGTGGCGGCCAAGTTGCCCATGGCTGGTACGGCGCAGTCGCTGCGTTACGCTGCTGGTTTTGTGCTGGTTTTTGTCGGCACGGCATTTGTGGCTGGCTTGTTCGTACAGTTGATAAAAAAAATGGTGGCTGCCGTGGGACTGCGACCTGTCGACCGCACCTTGGGTGCGATTTTTGGTTTGCTGCGCGGCGCTATTTTGCTGCTGGCCATCGCCGTGGTGATGAATATGACGGCTTTGAAAAGCCAGGCGGATTGGCAAGCGTCTCAAGGTGCAGCAATGTTGACCGAGTTTTTAAGTAAGCTCAAACCGTTGCTGCCGCAAGATTTTGGCAAATATTTACCATGACATCGTTGCAGGTGTTTTAAGGTTTTGCCGTGGATGAATTGTTTATTTTCAAGGTTGCTTTTATGTTTGGAATTTTATGTGCGGCATAGTTGGCGTTGTTAGCACCGCCCCGGTCAATCAGTTGATTTATGACGCCTTGCTGCTCTTGCAGCACCGTGGCCAAGACGCGGCAGGCATCGCCACGCAGCTAGACCGCAAGTTCTTCATGCACAAAGCCAAAGGCATGGTCAAAGACGTGTTTCGCACCCGCAACATGCGGTCCTTGCCTGGCAATTGCGGTTTGGGTCAAGTGCGTTACCCCACAGCGGGCAACGCGTTTAGCGAAGAAGAGGCGCAGCCTTTTTACGTTAACGCGCCGTTTGGCATCGTGCTGGTGCATAACGGCAATTTGACCAACGCCCATGCGTTGAAGTCAGAGCTGTTTGTGACTGACCATCGCCATATCAATACCGAGAGCGATTCTGAAGTGTTGCTCAACGTGTTGGCGCATGAGCTTGAAAAAGCGACGCAAGGCGTGCCACTCAAACCGGCAGATGTTTTTGCTGCTGTCGCTAAAGTGCACCAGCGCGTGCGGGGCTCGTATGCGGTGGTGGCGTTGATTGCTGGGCATGGTTTGCTGGCGTTTCGCGATCCGTTTGGCATTCGCCCTTTGTGCATGGGTAAAACCAGTAAATCTGGTGTGGATTCAGTCATGTTTGCCAGTGAATCTGTAGCGTTAGAAGGCACAAACCATGCGTTTGAACGTAATTTAGAGCCGGGCGAAGCGGTCTTTGTGGATTTGAATGGCAACGTTCAAGCGCAGCAATGCGCAGCAGCGCCTGTGCTGAACCCGTGTATTTTTGAATTCGTCTACTTGGCGCGCCCTGACTCGGTAATGGATGGTATTTCCGTCTACCAGGCACGCTTGAACTTGGGTGCAACTTTGGCCAAGCGCGTGGTTTCCACCGTGCCACCAAGCGATATTGATGTGGTGATTCCCATTCCAGAATCCAGCCGACCAAGCGCAGCGCAATTGGCGCAGCTGCTGGGGTTGCCATATCGCGAAGGGTTTGTGAAAAATCGGTATGTCGGGCGCACCTTCATCATGCCCGGACAGGCAGTACGCAAGCAGTCTGTGCGTCAAAAACTCAATGCTATCAGCAGCGAATTCAAAGGCCGCAATGTGCTCTTGGTTGACGATTCCATTGTGCGCGGCACCACCTGCAAAGAAATCGTGCAAATGGCGCGCGACGCTGGCGCAAACAAAGTCTACATGGCCAGCGCAGCACCGCCGGTGCGTTTCCCCAACGTCTATGGCATCGACATGCCGACCAAAGACGAGCTGGTCGCGCACAACCGTACGGTCGAGCAAATTCGTGAAATCATCGGCTGCGATGCCTTGATTTATCAAGATGTGGATGCTATGAAATCTGCCATCTTGAAGCTCGCGCCTAAAGCTACGAAAGATAATGCGCAGTTGACGGGGTTTGATGCATCTTGCTTTGACGGCGTGTATGTGACTGGTGACATCACCGATGGCGATTTAACCCGTATGCGCGACAGCCGCAGCGCGAGTGCTAAAAAGGCGGAAGATGAAGAAGATGAAGAGGACAGTTCTCGGCTTGCTCTTCCAAATCCAATTTAGCAAATCCAATGTAAACAGCTATGACAGAAAAATCAAACAAGAGTACTTTACCGCCTAATTTGCATTTAGACACGCTAGCCGTGCGCATGGGCTTGCCACCTAGCCAATATGGTGAAAATTCTGAAGCGCTTTTTTTGACCAGCGGCTATGTGCAGTCCAGCGCGGAAAGCTCGGCACGCCGCTTTGCGGGTGAAGAAGATGGCTACACCTATGGCCGCAGCAGCAACCCCACTGTGACCAGTTTCGAAATGCGGTTGGCGGCCATGGAAGGCACGGAGGCGGCCATTGCCACCTCGTCGGGCATGTCTGCCATCACGCTGATGCTGTTCAGCTTGCTCAAGGCGGGTGACCATGTGGTCTTTTCGCAGTCGATGTTTGGTTCCACCATCAAATTGATTGGTTCAGAGTTCGCGCGTTTTGGTGTCGAGTCCACTGTCGTGCCGCAGACAGATTTAGCCGCTTGGAAAGCTGCCATCAAAAGCAATACCAAAATTTTGTTTGCCGAAACGCCAACCAACCCATTGACTGAGGTATGCGATATTGCCGCGCTGGCCGATATGGCGCACAACGCTGGCGCATGGTTTGCGTTGGACAATTGCTTTGCTACACCCGCTTTGCAGCGTCCCGCGTTGATGGGGGCGGACATCATCATGCATTCGGGTACGAAATATCTGGACGGCCAAGGCCGCGTCATGGCTGGTGCATTGTGCGCAAGCCATGCGATGGTGAAAGAGAAGTTTTTACCGGTGATGAAAAACAGTGGCATGATTTTGTCGCCGTTCAACGCGTGGGTCATCCTCAAAGGCATGGAAACCTTGGGCATCCGCATGGAAGCGCAGAGTAAACGCGCCTTTGAAGTCGCGCAGTGGTTGGAGAGGCATCCTGCCGTTGCGCGCGTCTATTACCCAAGTTTGCCCAGCCACCCGCAGCACGCTTTGGCAATGAAGCAAATGAGCGGGCAGGGCGGAGCCGTCTTGTCGTTTGATGTGAAAGCTAGTAATCCACAGCAAGCACGTGAGCGTGCCTTTCATGTGCTGGACAGCATGCAAGTGCTTTCACTGTGTACCAACTTGGGCGACACCAAAAGCTTGCTCACCCACCCTTCAAGCACCTCGCATGGCAAACTGACAGAAGAGCAACGCCTCCTCGCTGGCATCAGCCAAAGCATGATCCGTGTTGCCGTGGGCTTGGAAGCACCCGTAGATATACAAAACGACTTGGCTATTGGTCTCAATAGTTTGACCTGAACAGCATGGCAACGTAATTGAATGACAACTTCGACACAAAACTCAACGCTCAAGACTCGCACCCGCTTTGCGCCATCGCCCACGGGCTTTATCCATTTGGGTAATATTCGCTCGGCTTTGTACCCATGGGCGTTCGCACGTGCCACGGGTGGTGACTTTATTTTGCGCATTGAAGACACCGATGTCGGGCGTTCCAGCCAAGAAGCTGTGGATGTGATTTTGCAAGGCATGGCGTGGCTCGGGCTGAACCATGACGAAGGCCCGTTCTACCAAATGCAGCGTATGCCGCGCTACAAAGAAGTGTTGGCGCAACTGGTCGCAGAAGGCCACGTCTATCCTTGTTATATGAGCGTGACTGAGCTTGATGCGCTGCGCGAAGCGCAAATGGCCGTCAAACAAAAACCGCGTTACGACGGCACCTGGCGACCAGAGCCAGGCAAAACATTGCCGCCTGTGCCTGCAGGTGTGCAGCCCGTCTTGCGATTCAAAAATCCACAAACGGGTTCAGTCGTATGGGAAGACAAAGTCAAAGGCCGCATTGAAATCAGCAACGATGAATTGGACGATTTGGTGATTGCCCGCCCTGCGCCACTCGGCGAAATCGGTACACCGACGTATAACTTTTGCGTCGTGGTAGATGATTCAGACATGGCCATCACCCACGTTATTCGTGGGGACGATCATGTCAACAACACGCCGCGTCAGATCAACATCTTCAAAGCCTTGGGCAAAGAGCCTCCGGTCTACGCCCATTTACCCACCGTGTTAAACGAGCAGGGCGAGAAAATGAGCAAACGCGCGGGTGCCAGGCCTGTCACGCAATTTGCGGAAGACGGCTACTTGCCAGATGCCGTCGTCAACTACCTGGCGCGCTTGGGCTGGAGCCACGGTGACGATGAAATTTTCAGCCGTGAACAATTTGTGTCCTGGTTCAACCTCGATCATTTGGGCAAAAGCGCCGCACAGTTTGACGAAGCCAAGCTGCGCTGGGTCAACGGCCAACACATAAAAGCCATGGCGGATGAGCAGCTTGCACCTTTGGTTGGGGCTCAGCTAGCCAAGCGCGGCATTGCGGCAGATGCGCGCTTGCCTGCTATTTGCGCACTGTTCAAAGACCGCTGCGACACCACCGTGGTGTTGGCAGATTGGGCGGCGGGTTTTTATGCCGATGTGCAAGTCAAACCCGAAGATTTAGCGCTGCATGTGACCGACGCTGTTAAACCCGCCTTGCAAACTTTGGCGGAAAAGCTAAATACTTGTGCGTGGGACAAAACCGCCATTGCAGCCGCCATCAAAGAAGTTTTGACTGCGCACAGTCTCAAAATGCCGCAATTGGCCATGCCTGTGCGTGTTTTGCTGATGGGAACAGCCCAAACACCATCGTTAGATGCCATCATTGCGTTATTTTCTAAGCAGGAAATTTTGAAGCGCTTGAAATTTTAAAGCACTTGCAAAAAGTGTGATTTTCGGGCTATAATTCAAGGCTAGGATGCAATGCAGTTAATTAGAGAAATCTGATTAAATGTGTGACTTCTAGTGGCCTAGTGTCATTACGGGGGTATAGCTCAGTTGGTAGAGCGCTTGCATGGCATGCAAGAGGTCAGCAGTTCGATTCTGCTTACCTCCACCAGAGGTTTGCAGAAGAAGTGACAAGATAGAGCTAGTAAAATTTAAGTTAGTAGGTTGGACAGAACTTACGCCGGAAGTTCCAAGGTTTTGACCCCATCGTCTAGAGGCCTAGGACATCACCCTTTCACGGTGAGTACCGGGGTTCGAATCCCCGTGGGGTCGCCAAGTTTTGTTGTAACTTGGCTTGAGAGTTTGAAACAAGCATGTCATGCGCTGTTAAAATAATCAAGCGAAAGCAACAACCGCTGCGGAGTGGTAGTTCAGTTGGTTAGAATATCGGCCTGTCACGCCGAGGGTCGCGGGTTCGAGTCCCGTCTGCTCCGCCAAAAGTTTAAAAGCCTTGTCATTCTTTGAGTGACGAGGCTTTTTGCTTTTTCGAAGTGTATTTGTGCCTCTAGCAGTCGCATTTATAGCCAAAGATGCTATAAAAAGTATAGTAAATTACAATTTACCCAAAGAAAAAGCGACCTACCTTTTGACGGCTAGATCGCTTTTATAGAGAGACTAAAGAAAAGAATCTTTTTCTTTAGCGTGCTGGATTAACGTCCAAATGAGCGCGGTGGGCTACCACCTGGGCCGCGCGGTGCAAAACCACCACCGCCAGAGCGGTTACCACCGCGGTTGCCGCCGAAGCCACCCCCGCTGCCGCCATTTCCGCCACCACGGCGGCCGCTGCCAGCCATGCTGTCTACGCTGGTGCGCAATGGGTCAGGTTGACCACCGGCGCTGTTGCGTTGGCCTTGGTTGTTTGAGCTAAAGCCAGTGACGTTGCGACCAGCATCGTGACGAATATTGCGGGGCTGGAAGTCATCACCGCCGCCATTGCCCGAGTTATCTTGATTGCCAGCGTTGTTGCCTTGATTACCACCGAAACCACCGCCGCCACCGCCAAAGGGACGACCACGGCCAGCTTGCGCTGGGCGTTGGGCTGGAGGACGACCACCGTTGTCAGCGCCAGCAAAGCCTTGACCGGGCTGGCTAGGGCGACCACCACGATGGCCTCCTGCGTTTCCGCCAGCATTGCCGCCGCGTCCGCCGCCCGCTGGGCCGCGTCCTGGTGCAGCGCCACCACGCTCCCCATTACCAGCGCGGTTTTCACGCACGCGGTTCAACATGTCTGTACGTGCCGCTTTGGCTGCAGCAGCCATCACGTCACGACCTGGTGGCTTGCCCAAGCCGCCCCAGATGGTTTGGCGACCCATGGCCAATGGCTCGGCTTTTTCGCCAGCATCTGGGCCGAAACCTTCAACGATTTCGACGTTGATGTTTTGCTTGGTAAAGGCTTCGATGTCTTTCATGAAACCTTCTTCGTCCAAACAAACAAAGTTAACCGCTTGACCATCTGCTCCAGCACGACCTGTGCGGCCAATGCGGTGCACGTAGTCTTCGCTGACGTTCGGGATTTCGTAGTTGACCACGTGCGGCAAGTCATCAATATCAATGCCGCGTGCTGCAATATCTGTCGCTACCAAGGCGCGAACTTCGCCGCTTTTGAAGCCAGCAAGCGCTTGCGTACGAGCGCTTTGGCTCTTGTTGCCGTGCAGTGCCATAGCAGAGATGCCGTTTTTCTCCAAAAACTCGGCAACGCTGTTTGCGCCAAACTTGGTACGGGTGAAAACCAGCACTTGGCTCCACTTGTTTTCAGTGATGATGTGCGCGAGTAAG
>JAYUJX010000174.1:0-7099 GCA_043764955.1 Polaromonas sp. | reverse complement strand
TGTCGATGAGGCTTTGTTCCGTGGCATCGTGCAGCCCATTCGAACTGGGCTGATCTCGCACACCATCTGGGCTGTTGCGGTCTTGCATGCATTTGCCGGTGATGAGACGCATGCTGTTTTTTTGCGCTTCAGCGAACAAAGCATCCACAGACGCAACGTGCGAGGTGGCAAAGGTCAGTGCGGTGGTGACGCCATTGCGCAGCAATTCTGCTATGAAAAAAGTAGCTGCTTTGGCAGCATAATCAACGGCTACAAAGCGTTTTTCTTCTGGAAAAGTGTAGCCATCCAGCCACGGCAGCAAGCCCTCTGCAGGGGAACCAATCACGTCGGTTTGTGGATAATGCACATGGGTGTCGACGAAGCCTGGCGCGATGATGCGGTCTGGCAGGTGCTGCACTTTGACATCAGGGTGGCGGGTTTTGAACTCGTCGGCCAGCAGGTTGTAATCGCCCACCATCTGCACTACTTGCTTGCCCTGCTCATTCGCGCCTATGACGAGCAAACCGTCTTCCTCTAACCGCGCTGAGTTTGACGGCTCTGCCAGCGCGTCAAAGCTCAAAATACGGGCGCGGTAGGCTTTGGTCACTTTTAATGTCTTGAAAGGTTAAAAAGTTTCGAAAACGGAGTTCAACTTGTCAATATGGCTGCGTTTGGCCGTTTCGTCAAGAAAACTTGCAGTGAAGCTGTTGTGCGCCAATTGGTAGGCGTGCTGGGCGGTCATGCCTGTTGCGGCGAAGGTTTGCAGGAAGTTGTCATTCATGTAGCCACCAAAGTAGCTGGGGTCGTCTGAATTGACCATGGCACACAGGCCTGCATCCAGCAATTGCGGCAAATTGTGATCGCGCAAGTCCTTGAAAACACAGAGTTTTAAGTTGGAAAGCGGGCAAACGGTGAGCGGAATGCGGTCTTTTTTCAGCCGCGCCATGAGCAAAGCGTCTTTGCTGGACTGCACGCCGTGGTCGATACGCTCGACTTTGAGCATGTCAAGCGCCGTCCAGACGTAGGCCGGTGGCCCCTCCTCGCCTGCATGGGCGACAAGGTGCAAGCCCAGCTCGCGGCATTTGGCAAAGACTTTGGCAAATTTCTCGGGCGGGTTACCCACTTCGCCAGAATCTAGGCCGATACCGACGAATTTATCACGGAAAGGCATGGCAGCTTCCAGTGTTTCAAAGGCGGCTTCCTCACTCAAATGGCGTAAGAAGCACATGATTAAACTGGCGCTGATGCCGTGCTTGGCTTGCGCTTCCACGCAGGCACGGTGCAAGCCGTTGATGACGGTATCCATACTCACACCACGGTCGGTGTGGGTTTGGGGGTCGAAAAAAATCTCGCAAACCGCTACATTATCTATAGCAGCTTTGGCAATATATGCGCCGGCTAGATCGTAAAAGTCTTGCTCTGTCAGTAAAACGCTAGCGCCTGCGTAATAAATGTCCAGGAAACTCTGCAAATTGGTAAATGCGTAAGCACGGCGCAATTCATCGACGCTGGCGTAGGGCAAAGTTAGGCCATTACGTTTGGCAAGGCTGAAAATCATCTCTGGCTCTAGCGAGCCTTCGATGTGGATATGCAGCTCGGCTTTGGGCATGGCGCGGAGCAAATCTGGGAGGCGATCGGTTGGGATGTTTTTGACTTGGTACATAAACCTATTTTGCAATAAAAAAGCTGCTCGATAGCAGCTTTTTTATTGAAATCACCCGCTCAAACCGTTCAAACCGTTCAGACTGAGCTTGTCGAAGTCTTGAAGACCCCTTCGACAAGCTCAGGGCGAACGGAGTAAAGACCCCTTCGACAAGCTCAGGGCGAACGGAGTAATCAGTTAGCAGAGATTACTTCTTGTCGCCACCTGGTACTTTACCTTCCACGCCTTTGACGTAAAAGTTGATGCCGCCCATAAACTTGTCGTCAGCCACAGCGTCTTTGGCCAGCGCTTCTTTGCCGTCGTTGCCCATGATGGGGCCTTTCCAGATGGCAAAAGTACCTGCTTTGAGGCCAGCTTTGATTTCGTCAACCTTGGCTTTGGTTTCTGCTGGCACGTCGGCCGCTACATTGACCATGTCAATCGCACCCTCTTTCACGCCCCACCAAGCAGCACTGCCGCCTTTCCATGTACCGGCCAAGGCTTCGCCGGTGGCTTTGATGTAGTACGGTGCCCAGTTGATAACGGCTGAACCCAAATGGGCTTTCGGGCCATAGGCTGTCATGTCTGAATCCCAACCGAAGGCGCGTTTACCGAGCTTTTCAGCAGTTTGCAACACGGCGGATGAGTCGGTGTTTTGCATCAAAACATCAGCGCCACCGTTGATCAAAGTCGTTGCTGCTTCGGTTTCTTTGCCTGGATTGAACCATTCGTTGACCCAAACCACTTTGGTTTTGATTTTCGGATTGACTGATTGCGCACCCATAGTGAAGCTGTTGATGTTGCGAATCACTTCAGGAATTGGGATGGAGCCGACGACGCCAAGCGTGTTGGTTTTGGTCATCTTGCCCGCAATCACGCCCGCCATGTATGCACCTTCATAGGTGCGGCTGTCGTAGGTGCGCATATTGTCGGCTTGTTTGTAGCCAGTGGCGTGTTCAAAGCTGACGCCTTTGGTGTCGGCAGCGACTTTTAGCATAGGCTCCATGTAGCCGAAGGTGGTGCCGAAAATCAGCTTGTTGCCTTGGCCAGCCAAGTCACGGAACACGCGTTCTGCGTCGGCCGATTCAGGCACTTTCTCCACAAAGCTTGTGACAATTTTGTCGCCAAATTCTTTTTCAACAGCTTTGCGGGCGTTGTCATGCGCAAACGTCCAACCACCGTCGCCCACAGGGCCAACGTAGGCGAAAGCTATTTTGAGCGGCTCGGGCTTGGCTGGTGCAGGCGCTGCGGCAGGCGCAGCTGGTGCTGCGGCGGCAGGTTTGGCTTCTTCTTTTTTGCCACAACCGACCAAGGCGGCGGCGGCAATCGTGGTCATGGCGGCAACTTTTAAGAGTGTGCGTTTTTGAAAATCTGTCATTTCAAATGAGTCCTTTTTAAATAAAACTAAGAGAGCGGTTGAGAAAACAATAAAGCAAGATTTAAGCCAAAAAACAACATCGAATTTAGGTCGAAAAAGGTTTGCCTAGCGACGCTGGCATATTGATGCGAATAAATGCTGAATTTCGTGAAATCAGCACCAAAACTACAATCGTAACAATATACGGCATCATGCTGAGGAATTGACTAGGTATTTCTACCCCCGCGCCCTGCAAATGCAGCTGCAAAAGGGTAAATCCACCAAACAAGTACGCACCCAAGAGCACACGGGCAGGTCGCCAGGTGGCAAAAGTTGTCAATGCCAAAGCTATCCAACCCTTGCCAGAGACCATGCCTTCCACCCAGAGCGGCGTATAAATGGTCGCCAAATAAGCCCCCGCCAAGCCGCACAGCGCACCGCCAGCCATAACTGCCCACAGCCGAATGCGCCTCACTGGGTAACCCAAGGCATGGGCCGACTCAGGCGATTCCCCCACCGAGCGCAGCACCAAACCGGCACGAGTGCGGTACAGAAACCAGATCAAACCAAACACCAAACCAATCGTGATGTAGACCATAGGGTGATGGCGAAACAAGGCTTGACCGACGAGTGGAATATCGCCCAAGAACGGGATGCTGTATTGCGTTTGCTCAGGCAACTTTTCTTGCACATACTTGATACCGGCAAAGGCTGAAAAACCCGTGCCAAACAATGTCAAAGCCAAACCTGTGGCATATTGGTTGGTACCCAACCAAATCACCAAGCCGCCAAACAGCGCCGCTAAAAACGCGCCAGCCGCCATGCCCGCCAAGAAACCCAGCCAAACATTGCCCGTATGGACGACCGTGGCAAAGCCCGCAATCGCAGCGCACAGCATCATGCCCTCTGCGCCCAAGTTAACAACGCCAGCTTTTTCGTGGATGAGTAAACCCAGCGCGGCGATGGCAAGCACCGTACCCGCATTGAGTGTGGCCGCAATTAAAAGTGCATAGGCTTCCATTAAGCAGCACCCCCTAAGTTAGATTTGACGGCAGATTTAGCATCAGATTTGATGGTCAACTTGTACGCAAGCAAGGTGTCACAAGCCAACAGACTGAAAAGCAACAAACCTTGAAAAACGCCCGTTATTGATTTAGGCAAACCCAAACGCGATTGCGCCAGCTCGCCGCCAATGTAAAACATGCTCATCAACACCGCAGAGAAAATCATCCCGAGTGGATGCAACCGCCCCACAAAAGCCACAATGATGGCCGCAAACCCGTAGCCGGCTGGCACATAAGGCGTGAGTTGTCCAATCGGACCAGCAACCTCCAGTGCACCTGCTAAGCCAGCGGCAGCGCCCGAGCACAACATCGCCACCCAAAGCGCGCGACGGCCAGAAAACCCAGCGTATCGTGCTGCTGCAGGCGCCAAGCCGCCCACTTGCTGCGCAAACCCTGCACGGGTGCGAAACAAGAATACCCACAATGCCGCCGCAACGGCCATAGCAATGGGCAAACCAATCGTCATGCGTGAACCTTGCATGAGTCTGGGAATACTCGTCACCGCTTCGAAGGTTTTACTTTGTGGAAAGTTAAATCCGTTCGGGTCTTTCCATGGGCCGTAAACCATGTAACCCAAGAGTAAGTCAGCCACATAGACCAACATCAAACTCACCAAAATTTCATTGGCGTTGAATTTGTCGCGCAGAAAAGCAGTAATGCTTGCCCAAACCATACCGCCAAACATGCCAGCTAGCAAAACTGCCAGAACAATCCAGCGGCTGGTTTCCTTGGTCGCCAAAAGCGCCACCCCTCCCGCTGCCAGTGCGCCAATGACAAATTGACCTTCTGCACCAATATTCCAGATATTTGAGCGAAAACAAACGGCTAAACCCAACGCAATGATTAAGAGCGGGGTTGCTTTCACCATCAACTCACCCAAAGCATAGCCAGAGCGAATTGGCTCCCAAAAAAACATTTGCAAACCACGAAGCGGGTCTTTCCCCAAAGCCATGAAGAGCAAAACGCCAATCACCACGGTCAATAGCAGGGCTAAAACAGGTGAGCCGTAGCTCCAAAAGGCAGAATTTTGTGCACGAGGTTCGAGTTTTAAACGCATCATACGATTTCCTTTTCATTCGCTCTTTCATGCGCCTTGTCTGCCGCCAATGGCCACAGACCACTCATCCATTCACCAACGAGCGAAACTGTCGCTTCTTCACGCATCAGTGATGGCGACAGCTGCCCTTTTGCCATGACATGCAAGCGGTCACTGATTTCGAACAACTCATCCAGCTCTTCACTCACCACAAGTACGGCACAGCCTGCATCGCGCAAAGCCAATATCTCACCTCGAATTTGCGCAGCCGCACCCACATCAACGCCCCAAGTGGGTTGCGAGACGATGAAGAGTTTGGGTTCGGCATCAATTTCTCGACCCACAATAAATTTTTGCAAATTGCCGCCCGATAGCGATTTGGCTGTTGCATGTGCGCCGCTGGCTTTGACTTTGAAACGGGCGATGATGCCATCGGCCTGCTTCGCCAAATCTTTGACACGAATCCAGCCCATTTTCCAGCCCATTTTTGAAATAGCGTTGTCCCGAGTCAACATCAAGTTATGTGCCAAGCTCATACTCGGTACAGCGCCACGACCAAGGCGTTCTTCAGGGACAAACTGCACGCCCAATCTACGACGCTGCGCAGGGTCAAGATGTCCGACATCTTTACCAAACAAAGTCACCATGGCCGCATCAGCTCGGGTATCTTCCCCCGACAGGGCATACATCAACTCACGCTGCCCGTTGCCTGAAACACCGGCAATGCCGACGACTTCGCCGGCTCTGACACTCAAAGAGACCGCGCTGAGATTCATACCAAATTGATCGATGCACGGTAAAGTTAAATGATGAACGTCCAGAACAGCATCACCGACTTTTGCCGCACGATGCTCTAAGGCAGGTGGCTCGGAACCAATCATCATGCGACTGAGTGAGGCATTGCTTTCTTCTTGCGGATTGCAGTGCCCTGTGACCTTGCCCGCACGCAAAACTGTACAAGCCGTACACAGCTCACGAATTTCATGCAGTTTGTGGCTGATGTAAAGAATGCTGCAGCCCTCTGAAGACAGCTTTTTAAGCACCACGAACAATTTTTCAACGGCTTGCGGTGTGAGCACTGAAGTGGGCTCATCCAAAATCAGCAATTGAGGATTGGTGAGCAACGCACGGATGATTTCAACGCGCTGCATTTCCCCAACACTCAAGGTATGCACCGGACGGCTCGGGTCGATGTCCAAACCGTATTCACTGGCTTTGGCAGAAATGCGTTGCGTCACCTCAGCCAGCGTCAAATGTTTATCTAACCCAAGCCAGACGTTTTCAGCCACGCTCAAAGTTTCAAACAAACTGAAGTGCTGAAAGACCATACTGATGCCCAAGGCGCGGGCTTCTTGGGGGTTGCGAACATGCGCGACTAAACCGTTGAAGCTGACCGTACCCGCATCAGGTTTGACCGAACCATAAATGATTTTCACCAGCGTTGATTTGCCGGCGCCGTTTTCACCCAAAAGCGCATGAATCTCGCCAGGCAATACTGTCAGCGACACGTCTTGGTTGGCTAATACTGATGCATACCGTTTAGATATCGATGCCAACTGCAATCTGGGTGTCACATCCGTCATAGTGCTGCTTTTTGTAAATGATTACTACAACACTAATATAGCCCGAAAATCGTTCACGTTCGTAAAAGTTGGCCCTGTTATGACCAAATCACCCAAAGGTTCAAAGTAGCCGTAGGCGTCATTGCGGTCTAGGAAATCATGGATTTTCATGCCTCGAGCCTCGGCGCGTGCCAGCGTTGTGGGGTCAATATACGCACCTGCATTGTCTTGCACGCCATCGATGCCATCTGTGTCTGCGGCCAAAGCATGGACATTGTCTAAACCGTGCAATGACTGTGCCAAACCGAGGCAAAACTCACCTGCCCGCCCGCCCCGACCTTTGGCAGCGCCAGGCAAGCGTGGACGAACAGTGACCGTGGTCTCGCCACCCGACAAAATCACGCAAGGGCGGACAAAGGTTTGTGCATGAATTGAATCACCATTTTTTGCAGTACTCTT
>JAYUJX010000173.1:0-1967 GCA_043764955.1 Polaromonas sp. | reverse complement strand
TTTTGATGCTGAAATTCTCTTGCACCTCTTTGCGCTCTTTGCCGCCAAAGGGCGGGTTGGCCAGCACGATGTCGTAACGGTCTTTGTCCTGCACATCGGCCAAATTCTCGGTCAGGGTGTTGGTGTGGATGATGTTGGGCGCTTCAATGCCATGCAAAATCATGTTCATGATGGCGATAACGTAGGCCAGCGACTTTTTCTCTTTGCCGTAAAACGTGCGCTCCTGCAGGGTTTTGAGGTCTGAGGTGCTGAGTTTTTTACTGGCGGCGAGGTAGTCAAACGCCTCGCACAAAAAGCCGGCCGAGCCCACCGCGCCGTCATAAATGGTCTCGCCAATACGGGGCTGTACCACCTGCACCATGGCGCGGATGAGCGGGCGCGGGGTGTAATACTCGCCGCCGTTGCGGCCGGCGTTGCCCATGTTTTTGATTTTGGCCTCGTACAGGTGCGAGAGCTCGTGCTTCTCGGCCTGTGAGCGAAAGCGCAGCTCGTCAATGTGGTCGATCACCTCGCGCAGGTTGTAGCCGCTGTGGATTTTGTTTTTGATCTCGCCAAAAATCTCGCCAATTTTGTACTCCAAGGTATTGGCACCATTGGCTTTTTCTTTGAAACCGTGCAGGTAGGGGAAGAGCTGGCGGTCGACAAACTCGCGCAAATCATCACCCGTTTGCGCGGCGTTGTGGTCGGGTTTACCGTTGGCGTCTTTGGGTGCGGCCCAGCTGTCCCAGCGGAAGGGGGCATCTAATATATAGCTGTACTTTTTGCCTTCCAGCGCCGCCATGGCGGCTTTGTCCTGCTCCAAACCGTCCAAAAACTTCAAGAAAAGCAGCCAGGAGGTCTGCTCGGTGTAGTCCAGCTCGCTGGCGCAGCCGGCTTCTTTCCAGAGTACGTCGTCGATATTTTTAAAGGCTTGTTCAAACATGCGGCATCATACCTTGTGGGATTGGTGCGCAAGTATGATGAAGCACATGCAAAACATCATGACCGACATTGTCCCCATGCTCATCATCTGCGCCGTTGGCCTAGGTGCGGGCGTGCTGGGCGGGGTGATCGGCTTTGGCACCACCATTTTGCTGATGCCGCCCTTGGTGCATTTCTACGGCCCCATGCAGGCCGTACCCGTGATCGCCTTGGTCGCCATCGTCGCCAACCTCACCCGCGTGGGGCTGTGGTGGGGCAGTGTGGACTGGCGCGTTACAGCCGTTTACGCCGCCACGTCGGTGCCCGCAGTCATTTTGGGCGCGCGCACCTTGGTACAGTTCAACCCACGCGTCATTGAGCTGATGTTGGGCAGCTTTTTGCTGCTGATGATCCCCATTCGCCGCTGGCTGCGCCGTCAAAACTTCACCCTGCGTTTGCCGCACATGGCGGTGGTGGGCGCGGTGATTGGCTACCTCACCGGTATCGTGGCCTCCACAGGCGCGATCAACACGCCGTTTTTTCTGGCCTACGGCTTGCTAAAAGGCGCCTACATCGGCACCGAAGCCGCCGCCTCCCTCGCCATGTTTCTGGCCAAAGGCGCGACCTTTCACCAACTAGGCGTGCTGGACAACCGCGCCATCCTGCAGGGCTTGTTGATAGGCGTTTTCGTGCTGGCAGGCTCTACTTTGTCGAAACGGCTGGTGCTCAAGCTGCCGGAGCAACGGTTTTTGCAGTTGATGGAGGGGGTTATGCTGGTGTCTGGGTTGTCGATTTTGTGGATGGCTTGGCCTTAAGGGTTAAACATTGAAGATTGGGCATTTGCTCAAACACTGCAAAATAGCTACAATCAAAGTGTTTACACAGATAAACACACAAACACATAGAAGGCACGTCATGTCAACTTTAGCCGGCTCATCTACAAACAGCACCGCAACCCGCTGGAACTTGGTCATTTCCGAGCAAACCAACATTGCCGTACGCAGCTTTTTGGCACTCAAAGGCTTCAAAAAGGGCGATTTGTCCAGCTTTGTGGAAGAAGCCGTGCG
>JAYUJX010000172.1:0-1967 GCA_043764955.1 Polaromonas sp. | reverse complement strand
ATGAATTTACAGCACTATAGCGAACTTATAGCGAGCCTAAGGCGATCTTAAAAGCGAACTAAGCAAGAATTAATTTTTTGCGGAGTCAGCGACAAGCGCCTTGCCCGGTAGCGTCAATCTGAAGGTTGACCCAACGTTTGGCGCGCTTTCTACAGTCACGGTGCCGCCATGAGCCTCTGTAAACGTCTGCACAATGGTCAGTCCCAAACCCTTGCCATCGTTGCGTTCGACGTCTGTTTCACCTTTATCGAAGATCTTTTGCAGCATATCCTCTGGAATACCCTTGCCGTTGTCGCTCACCCAGCAGGCGACTCGGTTGTCCTCCGCCAAGTTTTTGGCACCGATGGTGATGATGCCATTTGGGGCATATTTCACGGCGTTGGCTATCAGGTTTTGCAAGATACGTCGCAGCAAACTGGCATCGGCATAAACGACCAGGTCATCTGGGACAATGTTGACGATTTTTGTCCCAGCAGATTCGGACACAAGCGCGATGTCATCCATCAGCGCCTCGACCAAAGGCCACAAGTCGAACAAACGCCGTTCTAGACGGATGCCGTTGTCCGCTTCAAGGTGTGTGTTTTCCTCCAGTACTTTTTGTACCAGTCCTTCAAGCTGCTGGACGCTGCGGCGCAACGATTTCAGCATTTGTGCAGCATCTTCGCCATAACCGCGTTTGGGCAGCGACTGCTCCAAAACGCGACCCGCCAATGAAATGGCAAACAAAGGTGTTCGCAGGTCATGTGCAACAAACGCAAGATACTCTTCTCGTCGCTGTTTCACATTCAGGGCTTGTTGGCTTGCATAGGTCTCCAAGGCCAAGCCGATGGCATGGTCAAACACCCGGTTGATCACATGAAAAGGTTGACCCTGCAGGTTAATGTCGTTTACCGTTGCCAAATCGTGCAGGCAGCCGCGCAAAATGTTGTACTCAGCCACCACCTCTTCAATGTCAAAAGCTTCCTGCAAGCGCTGCAAGCCGTGCGCAGGTGGGCTTTCTTCAAGCAGAGCTTCAGAAATTGTTAATTTTGAATTCGATTTCAGCTCAGTAGCCAGCTCATCCAGCAGGCCGGGCATGTGGTCGTTCAGTGTCGGATTATCCAGATGCCGCGCTGACGTTAGTTCCCGCACCTGCAGTCGCCACTGTGAAAGCAGTGTTTGTCGCTCTTGTTTGATGAGACCCGCTAGTTTATTCAAATTTGCCATCAGTCATTTATACACCCATTTATAAAGCGACTTGGTCACCAACTCTGTATCGCGCTCAGCCAAAGGAGCGCCTAGTGTTGAGCGCCGAATACATGACTAACCTGAAAAAAACTATTTTAATGCAAAATATGCCACTAGCCAGCGTATTTATTGCCTAAAATGCTATGTATAATATAGCAAATATCGCAATTAAACTTACATTACTTAAATTGACCCAGCTCAAGATAAGAGATTTTCGTGATGAAATCGTGTCTTAATCTGGGCTGATTGAGGGTAATCCTTAGTTTTATACATCTTTTGCATACTTAAAATGTGTTGCACTGCAATAAATAACAAAAGAACGAGATAACGGCTATAACCATGACCACTAAAAAAACAAGCGCATCCTCTGCAAAATCCTCAAAAGCTGAAAAAACGGCTGAAAAGGGCGTTGAAAAGGCCGGCGAAAAAGCGTCTGCAAAAAGCCTGCGCGTGATTAAAAAGTACCCGAATCGCCGGCTGTACGACACCGACACGTCTAGCTACATCACTCTGGCAGAAGTGAAGCGTTTGGTCATGAAAACCGAGCCCTTTATGGTGGTGGATGCTAAAACCAATGACGTTTTGACGCGCAGCATCTTGCTGCAAATAATTTTGGAAGAAGAAACTGGCGGTGCACCCATGTTTACAGAGGCAGTACTGGGCAACATTATTCGTTTTTACGGCAACTCTATGCAGGGTTTCATGGGTTCGTATTTAGAGAAAAACGTGCAATCGTTTAC
>JAYUJX010000171.1:0-7139 GCA_043764955.1 Polaromonas sp. | reverse complement strand
TAAAACCTGGAATTTTGTTGTACGGATTCACAATGATCTGCGCCCCGACGGGAAACACGCCCATGTTCAAGCGGTGAATATTGTCTGGGTGCGCCGGCTCGTAAGCCGTAGAGTTGTCTCGCGCCGTGTCTTGCATGCGTTCACGAATCAACGCTTCGGCTTGCGGGTGCAAAGCCAAGTCGACTCCTAAGGCATTTGCGGCACATTGCCGCGTATGGTCATCTGGTGTCGCGCCGATACCGCCGGTTGAAAACACCACATCGCCAGAATCAAAAGCACGTTTTAAAGTGGCGGTGATTCGCTCTGGTGAATCACCCACATATTCAGCGTAATCCAGCTGCAAACCTCGCTCAGACAACAATTCGATGACCTTGGGCAAATGCTTGTCGGTGCGTTTGCCCGACATGATTTCGTCACCAATGATGATGAGGCCGAAATTAGGCTGCGTTTGTTGGGTATCTTGGTTAACTTGGGTGTCAGTCATTAATTCAATCGCTCGACGTTTGGCAAATTGGAGGTATGGTTGGCTTTTATGGGGTTTCCAGAAAGAGCAGGCGCGTCTTGATTGCCAAATGCAGGAGCCGCTTTATGGGTCGATTGATAAGCTTCAGCTTGCGCAACTTTTGCGGCGTCAACAACCGCTTGCTCAGCTCGCATTTGCGCCAAAGCGTCCAAACAGTAATGGCTAAACCACAACGATGCAAAACCGAACACCAGTGTGTAGATCCAAATAGCGACTGGCACCAAAATCACAAACGCAGCGGCAAACAAAGCGCCCGACGCCCAAACCAAACTAGGTGCAGCGCCCAAATAACCGCTGATAACACCAATCACCAACAAATTGCCACGGTGTTTTTTCATCAAGGCCTTGCGCTCGTCCACACTTGCGTGCGCTGCCAAAGCATCAAAACTCATGACGCGATAGGTGAGCCATCCCCAAATTAATGGTGGCAAAATCAAAATGAGCGGTGGAATAAACCACAGCGGAATGCTGATAAACAACACGATAACTGCCAGTAAAGTCGCACTTAATGACCAAGTGACAGAGCCCGCAAACGAAGCGCCATTTTTACGCTCAAGCTTGGGAAAACGTCGCTCGGCCACCAAAGTCACCATCGCAGGCGTCATCATCACGGCAACCAAAATAAGCGACAAAATCACCACCAGTGGCGTGATTGCAAAAATCACCACCAGCGGCACGAGTACCGTTTTCAGGCTGCCCATGCCGTTGTTTTGCAGCCAAGTCCAAATCGTGTTCATCCAACCAAAGGAATCTAACGACACGCGCACCCACTCTAGTGCAGGCTCCCAAAAGAAATAGCCCAAACCAAGCGCCAAACCGACCATGATGATGAGCGGCAAAAACGACAGCGCGATCACGCGCGGGTGCAGGCAGTAAGCAGCTGCCCTCCAAAAGGAGTTCAGCATCAAATTCATCTTAAGTTCCCAGTATGTCCGAGTGAATAGCGCCCTGGCTGCGGCCAAACCGTCAAACCATGCGGCTCGCGGCCGACTTTAATTTTGTCTACCGCGCCTGTATCGGTGTCAAAGCGGTACACCGTGTCGTCATAACGACCGCCCAACCACAGATATTTGCCATTGGCGCTGACGTTGCCCATGTCTGGGCTACCGCCGCCTGGAATGCCCCATTGCTTGGTGACTTTCTGTGTTGCAAAATCAACCACGGAAACGCTGCCTGGGCCATTCGGTGTGCCTCTGATTTTGTTGCTGCCACGGTTTGCAACATAAAAGCTTTTGCCATCGCGGCTCGGGTAAATGCCATGCGCACCCTTGCCTGTAGGAATGAAACCAGTTTGTTTGAACGACTCACCATCCACCACGTGCACACCGTCGACCATCATGTCAGCCACGAAAAAGGTCTTACCATCGGGCGAAATCCGCACGTCTTGCGGCATGCCTGGTGTGGTGCAAATTTGCGAGCCTGGGCTGTCAGGGTCGGCGATGTAGCGCATTTTTGTGCTGAGCGAACTACTGGCATTCGGGTTAACTTTAGCAATGGCAGCCAAGGCGTTGGGGCGGTCAAAATACGCATTGAGCTTGACGGTTGCCAGCACTTTGCGGTTCACCAAGTCGATTTTGGTGATGGAACCGTTGAATTCACAGGTAAAAATAGCAAATTTACCATCTATCGAAAAATCCGCGTGGTTGATACCGGCGCACAGGGGCGTAGGAATGGTGAACTGCATCGCCATGGTTTTAGGATCACGAAAATCCAAGCGTTTGTAGGCCTCGGCCACCACAATGGCGTATTTACCGTCGGGCGACCAATAAAGGTTGTATGGGTCATCCACAGGGATGGATTTGCCAGGTTTGCCGGTTTTCGGGTTGATCGGCGTCAAGCTGCCATCGGTGCGGCCTTCGGCGTTGTTTGCCACCCACAGTGTGGCTAAATCCCACGACGGCACGACGTGCTGTGGGTGGATACCCACGCCAAAGGTGTCGACGACTTTCAAGGTGTTCGAGTCAATCACAGAGACCGTGTTGGCACCGCGATTCGGCACATACACACGCTCTAATACGCCCTCCACCGCAGCACTCATTTTGCCAGTGACGGTTTCGCTGTACAGATTTTTAGCATCAACAACAGGTGGCATACCAGCCGTAACCACAACCCGTTCTGCTATATTATTTATAGCTGTAGTGGCATTATATACGCCGTCTACAGCCGAATTTGACTCTTTTTTAGGCGCTGACTGTGTGGTTTGCGTCGCTGTTTGAGCTATGGCCCAAGCCCCCACAATGGCACACCCTGCCAAAACACCCACTGTCGCAGCCACTAACTTCTTCACCGTTGTCACACTAGTGCTCATTTCAAGATCGCTTTTTGTATTGCTAAAACGCTCATTTTAACCATTGCGTCAGCCGCTATTTGCCCTAGCGCGGCAGTGGCCGCTCTGGGGTCGCCCAGCGTGCCGCCGGCTCTGCCATTTTTGGCCGCTTCGGCGAATTTGTCAGGCTTGACCATGGCAGGCTCAATCGCCATCAACAACGACGTGTCTGCCGAACCGGCGTGGGTACCAATTTCAGCATCGCTCAGCCCTTTTTCCTTCAAAGCGGTGATGTATGCAGATTGCGAAGCTTGGTAGTATTCCCCGATGAAATGCATGCGCGAAGGTGCATTTTTAGTATCTTTATTGAAGGCAGTTGCCACCTGCGCCAGCTGCGATTGGTAGTTGCCACTGTCACCCACAATCACAATATCGGTAAACCCATGCTGCTTAAAACTGCGTGCAGCAGATAAAAGCATGCTTTTGAAGGCATCCTCAGAAATCGACACCGTGCCGGCCCATTTCATGTGCTCTGTAGGCGGGTTGATGTTGCCCTCAGGCACGTAGCTGACCACAGGCGCGACGATGACATTGATTTTTTGTACCGCCAATTGCGTCGTTAATTGCGTAGCGATGCGCCCTGCCAAAACCCTCACGCGGGTGTTGTGCTTGCCAATCGCCATGTGCGGGCCGTTTTGCTCGGTGCCGCCCACGGGAATGATGACCAGGGATGGCGAGTTTTTCACCATAGCGGCTACTTCTGCTGTCGTAAGCTCTTCTAAATAAACACTTTTTTGCGCAAAAGCCACCACAGGCAAACATAGCAATAGCATCCAAACCAGAATCGTTTTCACGGCCACTGTCATTTTCCTGCTCCAACAGCTGTACCCATCATCAGCGCCATATCCGCCTCGCTCAACCAGCGCCATTGGCCTGGCAGCAAATCATCCGGCAGCTTCAAACCGCCAATTTGCGAGCGGTGCAGCCCTTCCACACGGTTGCTCACCGCCGCCAGCATGCGTTTGACCTGGTGGTATTTTCCCTCAGTCAGCGTGAGTTTGAGGTGAAACTCAGACACCATTTCAGCCGCTGCCGCCTTCACAGGCTTAGGGTCGTCGTCCAGCACCACGCCAAAGAGCAGCTTTTGCACCTGCTTGTCGTTCAAAGGGTGTTTGGTGGTCACTTCGTAGACTTTGGAGACATGCTTTTTCGGCGAACTCATCTTGTGGATGAACTGCCCATCATCACTCATCAGCAACATGCCCGTCGTGTCTTGGTCCAAACGTCCTACCGCCTGCACCCCCTGAATCGCACTTTTTTGCGGCCGCAGCCGCAACGGCGATGGTAAAAACGTGTAAATGCTGGGGTGCATGGACGGCTTTTGCGAGCACTCGCTACCCGTGGGTTTGTTGAACAGCACATAGGCATGTTCATGGTATTCCCAATCCTCACCCTGCACCCGAAAGCGCAATCCTTTTGCTATGCATTCAGTAGCTTTTGAGGCAGTAAATATGCCGCTCAATGACGAATTTTGAGCCATTTTTACCTCATTTTCAGAGGCATTTTCATCGGCATAAACCTGCACCAAACCCTTTTCAATCAAGCCCGCACAAACGCGCCGTGTACCAAAACCTTGGGTGTACAACAAATCTTCTAAATGCATTTTTTTCGCCATGGCCTAATCATAACTTCCAAGCTGGCTTGGAAATGCTTGCGCCCTAGCTCACAGCAAATCCAGCCGTTCTCTAAAACTCGCTGCCTGCGCCTGCAACGCCTCAATCTTCCCCGAATCCATCTTCTTTAATTGCTGATAAACCATGCCAATGCGCGGATTAGCGGACAATTTATCAGCGTGTTTGAGGTGAAAGTCCCAATACAGCGCGTTGAAAGGACAGGCTTTTTTGGTGGGCGTATCCTCCCGCAGCTTTTTGTCGTAATGGCAGCCTTTGCAATAGTCGCTCATGCGGTCGATGTAGGCGGCGCTGCTGACGTAGGGCTTGGTAGCTAGAAGCCCGCCGTCGGCAAACTGGCTCATGCCCACGGTGTTGGGCAGCTCGACCCACTCAAAAGCGTCAATATAAACGCCTAAATACCAGTGGTGCAACTCTTTGGGGTTCAAACCCGCCAGCAGGGCAAAGTTGCCAATCACCATCAAGCGCTGAATGTGGTGGGCATAGGCTTGCTCTAGCGATTGCCCGACAGCCGCAGCCATGCAGCGCATCTGGGTTTGGCCAGTCCAAAACCATTGTGGCAGCGGTAATTGGTGGTTGAAATAGTTGCTGTCTGCATAACTTGCTTCAGGATTCACACCAGCAGAATCCCCCATCTTTGCCCAATAAAACCCGCGCACAAACTCGCGCCAGCCCAATATTTGCCTGATAAAACCTTCAACCGCAGCCAGCGGCGCGGCGCCAGACCGCCCTGCTACTTCGGCTTTAGCCACCACTTCACGCGGATTCAGCATTTTCACGTTCATTGAAAATGATAGCAAAGAATGAAACAAACGCCATGACTTACTGCTCATCGCATCTTCAAAATCACCGAAATTAGGGAGGACCTGGGCTATAAAAATATCAAGTTGCACCAAAGCCTCAGCCCGATTCAGCGGCCAGCCGAACTTACTTGCATTCGGTTCACCAAAGCTTTTCACGCCAGCTTTAACTATCGTTGTCCAAAGGAAGCTGTGGTCGTGCGTTTTTCTACGCTCAGCACGAATGTCTGACGGTGCTAGCGGCAAGCCAGGCCAAGCTTTGCGGTTCTCAGCATCAAAATTCCATTGACCACCTACAGGCTTGGGCGGCTTGCTGTCGTCTTCGATCAAGATGCCGTGCTTTGCGCGCATTTGCCTGTAAAACGTCTCCATCAGCCACTTTTTGCGGTCACCGAAAATCAAAGCTGTCTCATCGCGAGCAGTGAAAAAGTGTTCTGAATCAACCACTTGCGTTGATATTGACTGTGACTGAGTGAGCGATTTTACGTAGTCAGCCATTTGCATATCCAGCCGCCACTCATCGGGCGCTTGGTATTCAAACGCGGTGGCTTGGTACTGAGCGATCAGCGCATTTAGGTTCTCAGTGATGGTCGGTAAGTTCGCCGCATCGTCAATCTCAAGGTAATGCACGCGATGCCCCACAGCTTCCAGTTGAGCTGCAAAATCGCGCATCCCCGCAAAAATAGCGAGTATTTTTTGCGCATGGTGCAGCACGTAATCTGTCTCTTGGCGCAGCTCCATCAGCACATAAACAACGCCATCGTCCACCGATGTAAACCAGCTGTGTAGCGGGTTGAGCTGGTCACCCAGAACCAATCTGAGCGTACTTTTAGCCGTATTTTTGACCATATCAGTGCTATTTTCTTTGCTTTTGTTGCTTGCTATCATTTTTGATGTATTTTTAAGTGCCATTTAATGCCTCTAGCCGTCGTATTTACTGCCTAAACAGCTATATTATTGATAGCTATTTTAGGTATTTTTAATGATATTTTGGAACTTAATTCGAGCTCCAAAGCTGTCGATAAGCACCATCCGCATCATGCTGCTGCGCTTGCATCTGCGGGTTAAAACGCCGCCCACCGCGCGGATCAGTGCCACGGCCTGCGATGTAGAGCCAGTTGCCTTGGTTGCTGTAAACGTCGTAGTCGATCAACTGGCTCTCAAACCAAGCCGCACCAGCGCGCCAGTCGCCTTGCAGGTCGTAAATCAAATAACTGGCAACGACTTGTCGCATGCGGTTGGACAGCCAACCCGTGGTCGCCAGTTCGCGCATGCCAGCATCGACCAGTGGCTCTCCCGTTCGGCCTTCGCACCAGCGACTCAAACCTTGCTTGTTGTTCGGCACTTTTGAGAGCTCAGAATCGCCAAGCCCTTGTTTTCTATAGAGTTTTTTACCCTGCTGCAGATGTAGAAACCGAAAATAATCGCGCCAAAGCAGCTCAAACCAAATCCAATACGTGCTGTCGTTCGCGCCGTGCTCGGCTTCAAAACGCTTCAGTTCCGCGTAAATCATAGGCGCAGACAATGCTCCGCAAGCAAGCCAGGGGGAAAATTGGGTGGAAAAGTGCTGCTCGGGCGACCAATTCATGGGCTGGTTGCGCGTCAGCTTGTACGTCAACGCAAAATCGCCGGCAAAGTAGTTTTTCAGGTGTTTCTCACCGGCAGATTCGGGCAAATTGACTGAACTTAGCGACGGCGATCGAGGTTTAACGCCCTGCTTTTCAACTTTGTTTCTGAAAGCGGTGAACACGGCAGGTAAATCTTGTACTTCAAAAGGCAAATCGGCAGGGTTCAGCAAGCTGGAATGCCACAGGGTGTTGACCTTCAAGCCAACAGCCTGCAACGAATCAATCTCAGCT
>JAYUJX010000170.1:0-1977 GCA_043764955.1 Polaromonas sp. | reverse complement strand
GCAGATTTTAGAGAATAGAAATTGAGCAGAATTTTGAACTAAATTTAGATTGTAGATTTTAGATAAATAGGAAGTTAGGAAGTAAGAACATGTCACATAAACAAATTCGCAATATCGCGATCATTGCCCACGTTGACCACGGTAAAACAACCATGGTTGACCAATTGTTACGCCAGTCAGGCACATTTGCAGACCACGAAAAAGTTGTTGATACCGTGATGGACAACAACGCCATTGAAAAAGAACGTGGCATCACGATTTTGGCGAAAAACTGCGCCGTGACATGGGAAGGCACACACATCAACATCGTTGACACCCCAGGCCACGCGGACTTTGGTGGTGAAGTTGAGCGTGCTTTGTCTATGGTTGACGGTGTTGTGCTGTTGATTGACGCACAAGAAGGCCCAATGCCGCAAACCCGCTTTGTGACCAAAAAGGCTTTGGCACTAGGTTTGAAGCCGATTTTGGTTGTCAACAAAGTTGACAAGCCAGGCGCGCGCCCTGACTTTGTGGTCAACGCCGCATTTGACTTGTTTGACAAACTCGGTGCTACTGATGAGCAGTTGGATTTCCCGGTTGTGTATGCATCAGGCATCAACGGCTGGTCATCCATGGAAGAGGGGGCGCAAGGTGAGCAGTGGGGCCCAGACATGTCTGCCCTGTTCAACACAATTTTGAGCCATGTGCCAGCGCAAAAGGGCGACCCAGCAGCACCTTTGCAATTGCAAATTTCAGCGCTCGACTTCTCAACGTTCGTTGGTCGTATCGGCGTTGGTCGTATCAGCCAAGGCACGATCAAGCCGATGATGGATGTGGTTGTGATGGAAGGCCCAGATGGCAAACCCGTCAAAGGTCGTGTCAACCAAGTGTTGACGTTCCAAGGCTTAGAGCGCGTGCAAGCAACCGAAGCAGGTCCCGGCGAAATCGTCTTGATCAATGGTTTGACGGACATCGGTATTGGTGTCACGATCACTGACCCGACCACGCCAATGCCCTTGCCGATGCTGAAAGTTGATGAGCCGACATTGACCATGAACTTCTGCGTGAACACCAGCCCATTGGCTGGTCGTGAAGGCAAGTTTGTCACCAGCCGTCAGATTTGGGATCGCTTGCAAAAAGAACTGCAACACAACGTCGCTCTGCGCGTCAAAGAAACTGGCGAAGAAGGTATCTTTGAAGTCATGGGTCGTGGTGAATTGCACTTGACCATTTTGCTAGAAAATATGCGCCGTGAAGGCTATGAGCTCGCAGTAACTAAGCCGCGCGTGGTGATGAAAGAAGTCAACGGCGAAAAGCACGAACCTATCGAATTGGTGACTGCCGACATCGAAGAGCAGCACCAAGGTGGCGTGATGCAAGCTCTGGGCGAACGCAAGGGTGACTTGGTCAATATGGAGCCGGACGGACGTGGTCGCGTTCGTTTGGAGTACCGTATTCCAGCTCGTGGCTTGATTGGTTTTACCAACGAATTTTTGAATTTGACACGTGGTTCAGGCTTGATTTCCAATATTTTCGACAGCTATGAAGCGCACAAAGGCGATATCGGTGGTCGTAAAAATGGTGTGTTGATCTCTATGGATGCGGGTGAGATTTTCACTTACGCACTGGGTAAGCTCGATGATCGTGGCCGTATGTTCGTCAAGGCGAACGATCCGGTATATGAAGGCATGATTGTGGGTATACACAGCCGTGATAACGATTTGATTGTCAACGCCACACGTACCAAGCAGTTGACCAACTTCCGCGTCAGCGGCAAGGAAGACGCGATCAAGATCACACCACCGATCGACTGTACTTTGGAGTACGGTGTTGAGTTTATTGAGGACGACGAAATGGTTGAAATCACACCAAAATCAATTCGCCTGCGCAAGCGCTATTTGACTGAAGGTGAGCGCAAGCGTTCTGGTCGTTCTTAATTTCTATGCTTTTGAAATAGTTCGAAAATAACTAACAAATAGCTATGAAAGGCGGTTTGCA
>JAYUJX010000169.1:0-7153 GCA_043764955.1 Polaromonas sp. | reverse complement strand
CAGGTTTACCGGCCATGGGCACACAAGTGCTGATGAGCGTGATCAACGAAACCGGCGCATTGCCGACCCGCAATCACCGCGACAACCAGTTCGAGGGTGCAAAAGACATTGGCGCTGAAGCAATGGCCGCACCGCGTAAATCCGACGGCAAAAAGCATTTGGTGACTAACCAAGCTTGCTTTGGCTGCACGATTGCCTGCGGTCGCATCAGCAAAATGGATGAAAACCACTTCACCATCGTCAACAAACCACAGTACAAAGGCGCGAATGGTGGCCTAGAGTATGAAGCCGCTTGGGCGCTGGGCGCTGCCAATGGTGTGAATGACTTGGAAGCCCTGCAATACGCTAACTTGTTGTGCAACGAAGAAGGTATTGACCCAATCAGCTTTGGAACCACGGTGGGTGCAGTCATGGAGTTGTATGAAATGGGCGTGTTGACCAAAGAGCAAATCGGCATTGATGCCAAGTTTGGCTCGGCAGAAACACTGGCATTTTTGGCGGAAGAAACCATTTACGGACGTGGCTTTGGTAAAGAAATTGGCCAAGGTTCTAAACGTTTGACAGCAAAATACGGTCACCCAGAGCTGAGCATGAGCAGCAAAGGGCAAGAATTCCCAGCATACGACGGCCGTGCCATTCAAGGCATTGGCCTGGCGTATGCCACATCTAATCGGGGTGGCTGTCATCTGCGTGGTTACACCATCGCGTCTGAAGTATTGGGTATTCCCGTCAAAACAGATCCGCTTGAGCATGAAGGCAAACCAGAGTTGGTCAAAGCGTTTCAAGATGCGACCGCAGCATTTGATTCATCAGGCTTGTGTATTTTCACGACCTTTGCTTGGGGTTTGGCAGATTTAGCACCGCAAATGGCAGCGGCCTGCGGTGACCAATACACCACCGAAGAGCTAGAAAAAATCGGTGAGCGTATTTGGAACATGGAGCGGGAGTTCAACAACCGCGCTGGATTCACAGCGAAAGACGATAGCTTACCTAAGCGTTTGACTGAAGAAGCATGCAAAACAGGCCCAGCTAAAGGCAAGGTGAACATGCTGGCTGAGATGATGCCGAAGTACTATGCCGCACGCGGCTGGGACACAGAAGGTCGCCCTACGCAAGCAACGCGAGAACGTCTCGGACTTTAACGCTGGGCTTCAAGCAAGGTCACTAACATGCATCACGTCATCATCGGCGGCGGTCCCGCCGGCGTTATCGCCGCTGAAACCATACGCAAACAAGCACCTTACGACGACATCACTATTATCAGTGATGAAGCCGTACCCGCCTACTCGCGTATGGCGATTCCCTATTTGTTGATGGGTAATGTAAAGGAAGATGGCACTTATCTGCGCAAAGATCCGGACCATCTCAAAAAATTGCACGTTAATTGGGTTCAATCCGTTGTAAAAAAAGTCGATTCAGCTATAAAAAAAATAGCATTAAATTCGGGTATTGAAGTCACTTTTGACACTTTGTTGATTGCCACAGGCTCTCACCCCATCAAACCGCCAATTCCTGGCATTGACTCACAAGGCGTTCACACCTGCTGGACTATGGAAGATGCACGCCATATCATGGCACTGGCCAACAAAGGTTCGCGCGTGCTGCAACTTGGGGCGGGTTTTATCGGTTGTATCATCATGGAAGCACTGTCTGTACGGGGTGTGAAGCTCAGCGTTGTAGAAATGGGCGATCGCATGGTGCCGCGCATGATGGGGCCAACTGCGGGCGGCATGATTCGCGATTGGGTGCAAGCCAAAGACGTCGAGGTTTTTACCGCGACTAAAGTTGAGTCTATCGAAGCTGGAACACCCTTAAAAGTGAAGCTCAGCAATGGAAAAACGGTGGAGGCTGATCTGGTCATCAGCGCAGCAGGTGTGCGCCCTGCGATTGGTTTTTTGAAAGATTCTGGCATCACTTGTTTGCTGGGTGTATTGACCGATGCACACTTGCAAACCAATGTGCCGGGTATTTTTGCAGCGGGTGACTGCGCTGAAGCGTTTGACAAAGTGACTGGCAAAACCATTGTGAGCGCCATTCAGCCCAATGCGGCAGAGCAAGCGCGCGTGGCTGGGATGAACATGGTGGCCTGCAGCCGTGGCAAAGCCATGCAAGCAGAGTTAAAAGGCGTGACACAAATCAACGTGTTGGACACGCTGGGATTGATTTCCACCAGCTTTGGCGATTGGCAAGGTCAGCCAGGAGGCGAACATATTGAACTTACCGATCTTAAAAAAGGTAAACACCTCAGCTTGCAGTTCAAAGACGATGTGATGGTGGGCTGCAACAGCGTGGGCTGGACAGAGCACGTGGGTGTGATGCGCGGCTTGGTGGAAGGCAAAATCAAGCTAGGTGCTTGGAAAGACCACCTCAAAGCAGACCCGACCAAGTTAATGCAAGCCTACATTGCCAGTGCGCAAGGGCAACAAGAGTGGTCAGGCGCGCAGGACGAGCGCAGAAGATGAACGCGTCATTTGCAAGCGTGATTAAATATTACAGATGAACGTCACACTCAAGTTATTCGCAACGCTCACTGACTATCTACCCGTCGAATCAAAATACACCAACATTGTGGCTTTAGACGTTGCGGAGGGTACGACCATTGGCAATATCATTGAGCAGCACAATTTGCCGCCTAAATGGGTGCATTTGGTACTGGTAAACGGTGTTTATATTTACCCTGAGCAACGCGCCACACACACTTTGGTAGAAGGTGATGTGCTTGCAATTTGGCCTCCCATAGCTGGTGGATAGTCTATAAAAGTACCGATGCAATCGTTTTACGCCGAAAAATTTGACCGCGAAATGGGTTGCACTGAAACCGAATGGTTGCGTTGGCTGCCCGCCGCAGTGGGAGATAACCACTGGAAGCTCCAAACCGAATCAGCCGGTGTACGCATTGGCGATGGTGCGCTGGGCTTGAAGTGGCAAATTGGCGAGCCACGCACCATAGGCCTGGTACAAATTCCACGACTGCTTGTTAGCTTTCGTTTCGCCGGCTTAACGGACGAAGAGCGCTACACATTTATGAAGCGCTTTGATTTGTACATGCAACGCGGCGGTGGTTAACTTACCGTCCTGAAGTTACAGCCAAGTCGTAAATTCTGCTACTGGTACACGCGGTGTGTGAAAGGTATTCACTTTATCCGCCTCATCTGCATAGCCCAATGCCATGCCGCAGACCAGCAGCTCATCCCCAGCCGCGCCGATGTGCGGTATCACGATGTTCGCAAAGCCATTCCAAGCGGCTTGTGGGCAAGTGTGCAGACCGTGACCACGCGCTGACACCATGATGTTTTGCAGCAGCATGCCCGCATCCACCAAACTGCCACGCCCCATGACGCGGTTGATGGTAAACATCAGCCCCACAGGTGCATCAAAAAACTTGAAGTTGCGCTGATGCTGGGCATGCATTTTGTCTTTGTCAGCTTTGCCAATATCCAATAAGCCATAGAGACTCCAGCCATTTTCACGGCGGCGGTCGATGAACGGGCTCAACCATTTTTCTGGGTAATAGTCGTACGATTCTTGGTAATCAGCCGCCAAAGCCGGGTTAGCCCGAATCGCGTCGTGGGCAGCGCAAGTTTTTTGAACCAAACTGTCTCGGCTCGCGCCTTGCAATACATAGACTTTCCACGGTTGGGTATTCGTACCTGACGGGGCGCGACTGGAAACTTCTAAGATTTGCTCTAACAACTCGCGCGGCACAGCTTGCTGGGTGAACGCACGCGCCGCCATACGGCTGGTGATGGCAGCATCCACAATGTTTAAATTTGCACTCATTTTCAAAGCTTCAGACATGGCGTATTTTCTCCAAGACAGTTTTTAAATTTAAAGGAAGTTGCACAGGACGGCGCGTTTGTTGGTCAACATAGACATGAATGAAGTGTCCTTTGGCGGCGCAAACTTCAAATTTTCCATTTGCATCTGCCGTAAATACGCCCAACTCGTATCGCACGCTAGAGCCACCCAAGCTGGCAATGCGGATGCCCACTTCGACAGGCTGCGGGAAGACCACTGGCGAAAAGTAATTGCAGTGCGTCTCCACCACCAAACCAATCGTTGCCCCATCGTGAATATCCAAAGCGCCCTGCTCGATCAAATACGCGTTCACCGCCGTGTCAAACCACGCGTAGTACACAACATTGTTGACGTGGCCGTAAGCATCGTTGTCCGCCCAGCGGGTGTCTATGCGTCTGAAGAGGTGGTAAGCGCTACGCGGCTCGGGCGAAGGGTGTACTGTTGGATTAGATGAAGCGCTGGACATGTGTGTGATTGTTGATCTGGGTGCTTACATCAAGCTTTACATCAAGCTTGCTTAGGTTTATTCTGCCAGCTTTGCCATTTGGCTGCGTACGCTAAGGCGACAGCGTAAGTATTCATTTGCACCTGTACGGTTTCATCAATGCTGTTGCCGTAACCACCCGCCATGCTGAATGCTAAAGGAATGCGGCGCTGCCAAGCCCAGTCAAACACCCGCCTGTCCCGCGCTTCCAAGCCGTCGTAGGTCAGCTTCAACCGTCCCAGCCTGTCGCCCTCATGCGGGTCAGCACCTGCTAGGTAGATGATCAAACTTGGCTTAAACCGTCGCTCCAACTCGTCCAGCGCTTGGTCCAGCGCATGCAAATACCCATCGTCTTGGCAGCCGTCGGGCAGCTCAATGTCTAAATCGCTGGATTCTTTGCGGAAGGGAAAGTTTTTTGCCCCGTGCAGGGACAAAGTGAACACGCTGGCGTCGTTTTGGAAGATGCTGGCGGTGCCGTTGCCTTGGTGCACATCCAAATCAATCACCGCTACATGCAGTGGTTTGTGAAGATTTGCTTTGTTGCGGCTCCATTCCGCCTGCATCAGCCGCGCAGCGACCGCTGAGTCGTTGAACACGCAAAACCCGCTGCCCTTGTGCGCGTACGAGTGGTGTGTGCCACCTGCAATATTGGCTGCCAAGCCGTTTTTGAACGCAGAGCGGCAAGCATCAATCGTCGCACCCACCGACAACCGCGCCCGCGCCACCATGGCCTCGCTCCACGGAAACCCAATCTCGCGCATCGCAGGTGTGGCGATGCTGCCACTGGTCAGCTCGCGTATATATTCAGGCGTGTGCGCCAATGCCAACATGCCATCGCTCGCGGGAAAAGCGGTTTTCATGTCGATGCCTGCATATTCCGCTACAAGTCTGTCCCGCAACATGTGGTACTTGGCCATGGGGAAGCGATGCCCTTCCGGTAGCGGCAATACAAATTGACCCGTGTAGTAAATATCCATAGAGCGTGATTGTGTCAGCCCTGTGGCAAGCACCTGAAAACACTTGGATTTAAGGGTTTTTAGAAATTTACCTCTAATTTGCTGCACTGCAACATAAAACGCTTGCAATAGTTCGGGATAACCCTATAATTCAAATCATGCTGCACTGCAACATAAAAGTTTCAGAACAGCTTTAAAGCTAAAGCGAGAGAAGGCGAAATTAATTATTCACTTCACATGCTTTATTTATATTTTTAATTTATAGATAGGAAAATATCATGTTGACCGTAGAACAAATCGTAGCCTCAAACAAAGCTAACCTCGACACATTGTTTGGCCTGACCACCAAAGCCTTCGCTGGCGTTGAAAAAATGGTTGAGTTGAACGTTACTGCTGCTAAAGCCGCTTTGGCTGAGTCCGCAGAGCACGCTAAGGCTTCTATGAGCGTGAAAGACGCACAAGAATTCTTGGCACTGCAAGCCGGTTTGATCCAGCCTTTGGCTGAAAAATCAGCTGCTTACAGCCGTCACCTGTATGACATCGCACAAAGCGCTGGCGCAGAATTCACAAAAAACGTTGAAGCACAATCTGCTGAAGCACAGAAGAAATTCATGGGTTTGGTTGACACTGCTGCTAAAAACGCACCAGCCGGCTCTGAGTCTGCTGTTGCCATGATGAAAAACGCAGTGACTGCTGCTAACAGCGCTTTGGAATCAGTGCAAAAGTCTGTTAAGCAAGCAACTGAAATGGCTGAGAAGAACCTCACAGCCGCTACAGAAACAGCGATGAAAGCAACTGCTACAGCTACTGCTACAAAGAAGCGTTAATTAACGTTCTGCCTTGAGTTTAAACCTCACGCTTTGGGCTAAGACAGCAAAAAGCCACTGGGGTAACTGAGTGGCTTTTTTTATGCCCTTTAATGTTATTTTTACTATTAATTTAATAGCTGCTAAGACAATAAATACGCTAGCTAGAGTCATTTTTAGGCATTGAAATTTACTATTATTTTGATGGCAAATTTAAAGATCAAGCTCTACTGACTCTTCACCGCAATAGCCGTCCGCAACTGCGGCAGCGCCGCCAGCATCGCCGCCCTGCCCGCATCTATCGAACGGCGTTTGGACGCAAAATCTGCACTCGATACCCCCGCCAGCGCTGGCCGCACGGCGACGTCGGCTTCTTTTAGCTCGAAGGTGTTGATAGATCGGCTCATGATGGCGAAGGTTTGCAGCAAAATGTCCATCGTTCCCAGCGCGGGGTTGCTCTCTGGCGTGGCGGAAATATCAACAGCAATCACCACTTCCGCCCCCATTTGCCGTGCGTAACGCACGGGAACGGGCGACACCAAACCACCATCGACGTATTCACGCGTGCCAATTTTGACGGGTTGAAAGACAGCGGGTACGGCGCTGGAGGCACGAACTGCAGTCGCAGTGTCGCCCCGCGTGAACAGCACGCCTTGGCCATTGTGCAAATCTGTCGCGACAATGCCCAGCGGCATAGGAAACGACTCTATCGTTTTTCCGCCGACTTGGCCACTGACATACCGCGCCAATGCCTCGCCACGCAGCATGCCACGGCTCAAAAAGGGCAAGGTCCAGTCTGTCAACGCTGCTTCTTCCATGGTTTCAGCCACGGTTTGCAGCTGCGCCCCCGTTTTACCACTGGCGTAAATGGCGGCAACCAAGCTGCCGGCGGATGTGCCAACCACCACATCGGGCCTGATACCGGCCTCTTCCAAGACCTGAATCACCCCAATATGCGCAAAGCCTCGCGCTGCGCCGCCGCCCAGAGCGAGGCCGATTTTGGGTAGCTTTTTGGTAATAACTATTGGAGTATTGGGAATATTTGGCGGTGTGGAAACGGTAGAAATCGAGCTACAACCCACCAAATAAGCCGATAAAACCAACATCAA
>JAYUJX010000168.1:0-7158 GCA_043764955.1 Polaromonas sp. | reverse complement strand
AATTTCGTAATATTACCCATGACCACATTAGACAACAAATAGAACTTTAAACAATGAGGTTAATCCACTAAATAGAATTTATATAGTTAACAAAAATTTAAGACACAATTGAATTTACTTGAGCAAAAGTCATAGAACCATGCTTTTCACCAGTCATATCAATATCTCCACCCTTGCTAAGCAAATAAAGTGCCACCGCTGCAAATACTAAAAACCCCACAACTATTTTCCACATGATATTTTCCTTGTATTGTTAAATGCTAACTTATTTAGTATATGCGCTACAACTTTGCAGGCATAAAAAAAGCCCTCCGAAGAGGGCTCTGGAGGAGGTTGTAGAGTAACTACAACTTCTTATCCGTGACTTACGTTTAAAAATTAATCGTTAGCGTAGATGTCCACATCTTTCGTTTCTTTTACGAAAAGCATACCGATCACAAATGTTATACCAGCAATGATAATTGGATACCACAAGCCGTTGTACATATTACCGGTTTGTGCCACGATAGCAAATGCAGTCGTTGGCAACAAGCCACCGAACCACCCGTTGCCGATATGGTAAGGCAAGCTCATAGAGGTGTAACGGATTCGTGTTGGGAACAACTCAACCAACATGGCAGCAATTGGACCATAAACCATAGTAACCAAAAGCACTAAGTATGACAAAATCAGAACAATCATCGGTTTATTAACTTTTGCTGGATCAGCTTTTGCTGGGTAGCCAGCTGCTTTAAGTGCAGCAGACAAACCGCCCGCGAAGGCAGCTTCTTTAGCCTTCACAGTGGCACCTTTGGCGTCTTTGTCAAAAGCGGCCAATGCATCAGTCGCTTTCTTCAAATCTTCAGGCTTAGCTGCAGCAGCGGTCAAATCAGCAACTTTCTTTGTTGCCGCATCTTTTGCAGCTGCAATATCTGCATCGCTGGTTTTAGTTGAGTCGTAGCTGGTAATAACTGTCTCGCCAACTTTGATGCTAGCTGGTGTGCCAGCAGCAGCAATAACGTTGTCATAGCTCACTGAACCAGCTGACAATTTTTGTTTAGCCACATCGCAAGAGCTAGTGAACTTGACTGTACCTGTTGGATTGAACTGGAATGAACACTCAGCTGGATCGGCAGTTACGACAATTTTGTTCTTAGCTTGTGCAGCTGCCAAATCAGGATTCGCGTACTCTGTCAATGCTTTGAATGCAGGAAAGAATGTCAATGCACCCAACAAACAACCAGCCATGATGATTGGCTTACGGCCTATTTTGTCTGATAACGCACCAAAAACAATGAAGAACGGTGTGCCAATAATCAAAGAAATAGCTACCAAGATGTTAGCTGTAGCACCATCAACTTTGAGCGCTTGTGTCAAGAAGAACAGCGCGTAAAACTGACCTGTGTACCAAACCACTGCCTGACCAGCAACGAGGCCGAACAGCGCCAGAATAACAATTTTCAAGTTTTTCCATTGACCGAATGACTCAGACAAAGGTGCTTTAGAAGTTTTGCCTTCTGATTTCATTTTTTGGAAAGCTGGTGATTCGTTCATGCTCAAACGAATGTAAACAGACACAGCCAACAACAAAATAGAGACCAAGAAAGGAATGCGCCAGCCCCAATCAGCAAAAGCTACCTCTCCAATACTTGTACGCACACCCAAAATCACCATCAAGCTTAAAAACAAACCTAACGTTGCCGTGGTTTGAATCCAAGCAGTGAAAGCACCGCGTTTGCCATGTGGTGCATGCTCAGCCACATAAGTAGCGGCACCACCGTACTCGCCACCCAATGCCAAACCTTGCAACATACGAAGTGCAATGAGAATGACGGGAGCCGCAACGCCAATACTGGCATAGTTTGGCAGCAAGCCGACAATGAACGTTGATACGCCCATGATCAAAATAGTCACCAAGAAGGTGTATTTGCGACCAATCATGTCGCCTAAACGACCAAAAATCAACGCGCCAAAAGGACGAACAATGAAGCCAGCCGCAAAAGCCAGTAATGAAAAGATCGTACGTGATGCAGGATCCAAAGCTGAGAAAAACTGGTTACCGATGATCACCGCTAAAGTGCCGTACAAGTAAAAGTCATACCACTCAAATACCGTACCCAATGATGAGGCAAAGATAACTTTCTTTTCTTCACCAGTCATGGGCTTGTTTGCTATTGCTGTTGCCATTGATGCGTCTCCTATAGATAAAAAACTCACCCCGATTGAGGTGATGTCTGAATATCTGCGAAACGACTGACCGGATTCTGACAAAGTGTGACAAAAGTCTCGCAAATACTAGGGTTATCCCTTGGAATTCAAGAGTTATTTTTGATTTTTCTCAATTACTTTGGAATTTAATTTTTGGAATTGCTTTTACAGACGGGCTGTGCCGACAGGTATTTTTAAAACACTGTCCCAAGCTAAATTATCAAAGCATGTATCGTTTTTCAAATATGCTGCCAGCATTGACAAAGAATCCAATCCAAAAAACAACTTGTCATCGACTTTAAATGTGGGCACGCCAAAAACACCCTCTTCAATGGCAGATTCAGTGAACGTTTTGAGCAATGCTTTCACATTCGCTGCGTCAGGTGCTTGCGCTGGCTCTAAACGCTTTGTCAATACGGCTAAACGCTGAACATTTTCAGCATCTTGACCAACGCGCCATACATGCCGAAATAATGTCTCGACCACATAACGGTTTGGCAAACCATTTGTGGAGACATTCGTGCCGCACGCCACAGCCAAACGAAGCAGAGCCAACGGATTAAAGGGATGCGCGGCAGGTAACTTAAATTCAATGCCTAGATCACTGGCTAACCACTGCACCTGCCGATATGTCCAGGCACGCTTAGACGCAATCTCTGCAGGCCCCAGCTGACCGTGGTGCTTAAGCAATCCAGCGAACAAGACAGGCTTGTAAGTCACTTCATAACTAATGCCCTGCAAAGCTTCTGGCAGTTGCTCAAACGCCAAGTACGCATAGGGTGAAATCACATCGAAGTAAAAAGCTATGTGTTTCATACATGCGTTATGAGATGGCAAAATTGGCTCTTTGACTGATTCGTGACCAAATACTGCGTTTCCCATTCTCCCCCTCATCACTGATGCGTGACCATGCCAAGATTTCATCAAGAGTGCGATAACAGCCCTCGCACAAAGCCGTTTCACTGCACATGCGGCATACAGAAGTACATGGGGACGGCAGCGGATCGGTACTGGCTAGTGCCAGACGTGCCGAAGCCAACAGGCGGTCAACCCTCTCTCGCTGGCTGGTTTGCGCAAATTCGGTGCCACGCATCACGCCGTCCTTTTGTTGAGCAAGGCCTTCGCCGCACGTGAATTGGTCGGTCGTTGTAGATAGTCGCTGATGAACTGACCCGCATCAATCAATTTATCCAGATCAATGCCTGTATCAATACCCATACCATGCAACATATAAACCACATCTTCAGTTGCTACGTTTCCTGTAGCGCCTTTGGCATACGGACAGCCGCCCAAACCTGCAATAGAGGTGTCAAACTGCCAGATACCCATCTCCAAACAGCGCAAAGTATTACTCAAAGCTTGTCCATACGTGTCATGGAAATGACCCGACACATCATTGATGCCATACACCTGCAACGCGGCTTGGATAGCACGCTGAACCTTTATGGGCGTGCCTACGCCAATCGTATCAGCCACACCGACATGCTGCACGCCAATGTCGCGCATCAACTCGGCTACTTTGGTTACCTTATCAGGTGCAACATCGCCTTCATACGGGCAGCCCACCGCGCAAGAAATAGCACCTCGCACTAAAATATTTTTCTCCTTGGCTGCTGCAACTACGGGGCGAAAGCGCTCAATACTCTCCTCGATACTGCAGTTGATATTTCGCTGGCTAAATGCCTCACTAGCCGCTGCAAACACCACAATTTCTTGCGGCCAAAGTTCTTTTTCTGCAGCAATAACCGCATTAAAGCCTTGCAAATTGGGTGTCAGCACGGAATAACGCACGATATTTTTTCGTTGGATGCCCGCCATCACAGCTGCGTTGTCCGCCATTTGCGGCACCCATTTGGGAGATACGTAGCTTGTGACTTCAATTTCTGTCAGTCCCGCAGCTTGCAAGCGGTGCACAAGTTCTATTTTCACCTCCGCAGGTACCGTTTGCTTTTCGTTTTGCAAGCCGTCTCGCGGACCAACTTCGACAATTTTGACGTAATTTGGCAGACTCATAGGGAAGCTCCTAGTTTTAATAATTCTGCACCCTCAACCACTTGATCGCCCGGCTGGTATAACAATTCTTCCACAACGCCATCTGTTGGCGATGCAATCGTATGCTCCATCTTCATGGCATCCATTACCGCGAGCGCCTGCCCTTTCACGACCTTATCGCCAGCTTTGACCGAGAATGACACCACTTTGCCCGGCATGGGTGCGGTTAAGCGCCCACCCTCTTCGTGTGTTTCACCAGCATGTTCTAGCAAATCAATTGCTACTATTTGTGTAGCACCTTTGGCGGTAAATATGCCGATTACATCACTATTTTTATACGTTTTAGCGATGATGCGATGCTTTGAAAAATTGATATCAAAACCAGCTTCAGTGTGTGAATAGCTCAAAGCGCCTGAAGCGTCACCCACCAACAAATGCAAAGCACCGTCATGCAGATATCGTAATTGTGCAGTGACTTCTTCACCATGAAACTCAAATTCGAACGCTCTTGCGTGGATGCCATATACCTGCCATCCATCACTTTTACTCCAAGGATCTGTCCACGCATCTGTCGCTTTTGACGCGGATCGCGCAGATTCTGCATGTAGCGTATGAGCAACTGCAGCAGCTACTGCCAACGCAGCACCCACAGGCTCTTGGTTAAACAGCGCCGCCTCCTCACGCGGTATCAAGCCCGTATCCAGATTCGCCAGCGCAAAAGAGTCGCTGCGCACCACATAGCGTAAAAACTGCACATTGGTATTCAAACCCACAATATGCGTCTTCGCCAGCGCTTCATCCATGCGCGCCAAGGCCTGTTCACGGGTTGCGCCGTGCACGATCAGTTTGGCGATCATGGAATCGTAATACGGAGAAATGGTATCGCCTTCACGCACACCCGAGTCAACGCGCACATTGACCGATGTGTTGCCACCAGCAGTCCGTTCAAAGGTAACATGCTCAGGCAAACCATAAACCTTCAACTGCCCTGTGGCTGGTAAAAACTGGTTGTCTGGGTTCTCAGCACAAATCCGCGCTTCAATGGCATGTCCTGTGATGCGCAGTTGCTCTTGTTTGAGTGGCAAAGGTTCACCGCTGGCCACGAGAAGTTGCCACTCCACCAAATCCAAACCCGTGATCGCCTCCGTCACCGGATGCTCCACCTGCAGCCGCGTGTTCATCTCCATGAAAAAGAAATTCATAGCACCATCTGGTTGCTGTTCAACAATGAATTCCACCGTACCCGCACCCACATAGTTCACTGCACGTGCTGCCGCTACTGCTGTAGCGCCCATTTGTTGACGCATCGTCTCCGACAAGCCAGGCGCAGGTGCTTCTTCCAATACTTTTTGATGCCGGCGCTGCACAGAGCAATCGCGCTCAAACAAATACACATAGTTGCCCTGCGTATCGCCAAACACCTGAATTTCAATATGCCGTGGGCGTTGCACGTACTTTTCAATTAACACCGCATCGTCGCCAAAGCTGTTGATAGCTTCTCGCTTGCAGGAAGCCAATGCCACTGGAAAGTCCGCCGATTTGTCAACAATCCGCATCCCTTTACCACCACCGCCTGCACTGGCTTTGATGAGAACGGGATAGCCCATGCCATCAGCCTGCCCTTGCAGGAAAGCAGGGTCTTGGTTAGCCCCGTGATAACCCGGTACCAAGGGCACACCTGCTTTTTCCATCAACTGCTTGGATTCCGCCTTCAACCCCATCGCTTGTATCGCACTTGCCGGCGGGCCAATAAAAACCAAACCCGCTGCTTGGCAAGCTGTTGCAAACGCGTCGTTTTCACTCAGAAAACCATAGCCTGGATGAATTGCTTGCGCACCTGTTGCCATTGCGGTTTCAATGATTTTCTCCCAGCGCAGATAGCTCTCTTTGGGTGTGCTGGCACCAATGTAAACAGCCTCATCGCAACTTGCCACATGCTTGGCGTATGCATCTGCGTCTGAATACACGGCGACGGTTTTGATACCTAACCTGGAACACGTGGCGGCGACACGGCAGGCGATTTCGCCACGGTTGGCGATTAGAATTTTTTTAAACATATTTTTAAATACTCACGGCAAAATGCTCACGGCGTCATTACTAAATCATCGTTACTAAACCATCCGCTCAGCCTCCGCCAGATGGCTTTGAGATATTTCACCAAAACAACCAATAACCAAATACTCAAAACCAAAACGATGGCTAAGGTGATGCCAAAGGCGACGGGGTGATTCGTCGCCAACCACATCATGCCCATCACTGCACCATCTTCTACTAGGCTCACAGCGATATTGCTGAACGGTTCAGGCGATGTATTTACTGCAGCGCGTGTGCTGGCTTTGGTCGCAAATGACGTCGCAGCCAAAACACCACCCAGCAACCCCGCGACTGAACCCATGGTGGCACTGTCTGCGCCAAACACACCAGCGGCCAAGGCTGCTCCCGCTGGCACGCGGATGACCGAATGCACCATATCCCACAAAGAATCCACACCTGGAATTTTGTCTGCAAAAAACTCGACGAACAACATAAAACCACTACCCGCCAGCATCGCTGGGTGCTGCAACACCTGTAAACCCGATGGCAAAGGCAGCCAGCCCAGCATACCTGCTAGTCCAGTGATAAAAACCACCAAATACAAGCGGATACCACTCGCCCAGCCCAATGCAGCTGCCAGAGCCATCAATTGCGCCATGTCCATGGTTTTGGTATTTGAGGCAATGGCGCCACCTACAGCACTACCAACCGTACCCGTCAGTCCCAATAAACTGTTCCAAAGTCCCATCAAAGTATCCATATTTTCCTTTGAGTTAATGTGCGCATACCAAGGTTTTACATCCTAAACACACCAAACTTTGTGTCCGAAATAGGCGCATTCATCGCAGCACTCAGCCCCAGCGCCAAGACACGGCGCGTATCAGCCGGGTCAATCACGCCGTCGTCCCATAAACGCGCGGTGGCAAAGTAAGGATGGCCTTGCAC
>JAYUJX010000167.1:0-1980 GCA_043764955.1 Polaromonas sp. | reverse complement strand
CCAGGGAGCAAATCGGCGTCGATATTGGCGATTTGGTCTGCCGTTTCAATCACAGCATACGGAGCAACCGTTATCGCATCTGTGCCATTTTTAGCTGCACAAGCCACAAAATGCGCTTTCTCAGCGACGCGGTCTTGCGCAATGGCGACCGACGCGGCGCTAGGCGACACGGGGCATTTGAGCGACAAGGCTTGCAAGGCGCTGGCGGGCACGTTTTCAAACTCGGTGGTGATGGCTGCGCAGCGCTTGGACAGCTCGGCCAAGCCGGCGGGGTCTGAATACGCGGTTTGAATGTGGTCGTGGCTGACCAAACCAGCGGGGCTGGCGTCATCCGGGTCTAGCACCACCGTGTTGTAACCCATGCTTTGCGCTGCGTGGATGAACATGCGCCCCAGCTGACCGCCGCCCAAGACACCCAGCGTTGCGCCTGGCAAAATCACAGCACCACTCATGCTGACACAGGCGGCAAGGCCATAGTACGGGCGACTTCGGTTTGTTTCGCGCGAAACGCATCTAACTTAGCCCGCAAAGCCGCGTCTTGGTTCGCCAACATCGCCACGGCAAACAAGGCTGCGTTCGCCGCACCTGCTGTGCCAATGGCAAACGTGGCAACAGGAATGCCTTTGGGCATTTGCACGATGCTGTGCAGTGAATCAACGCCCTGCAAATGCTTGCTGGCAACGGGAACGCCCAGCACCGGCACCGTGGTTTTAGCCGCCAACATGCCCGGCAAATGCGCTGCGCCGCCTGCGCCGGCGATGATGGCTTGCAGGCCACGACCCGCTGCTGCTTCGGCATAGGCAAACATGTCGTCAGGCATGCGGTGCGCGGAGACGACGCGTGCTTCATGCGCGATGCCGAACTCTTGCAGGATGGCGACGGCGTGCTGCATGGTGTCCCAATCGGAGTTGGAACCCATCAAAACACCTACTTTTATAGCTGCCGATGGCGTTTGGGCCGTATTTGCGTTCATAGATGGTTTTATTGGTTTAGAAACTAGAAAATTTCCGTTCGGACTGAGCCTGTCGAAGTCTTCACAACCCATTCGACAAGCTCAGGGCGAACGGGTTCAAAGATATTTCTCGGATAATGTGATTTTACGTTTTTAAACTTCTATTTCCCTCAAATTCCCCCATGATTGATATCACCCGCACCACTTTTGACACAGACATCGTCCAAGCATCGATGACCACCCCCGTTTTGGTCGATTTTTGGCACCCCAAGAGTGAACAATGCGCCGTCATCGTCCCGCTTCTGGAAAAGCTGGAAACTGAGTACGCGGGACGCTTCATTTTGGCGAAAGTGGATGCCAGCCAAGAGCAAGAAATTGCGCAAGCGTTTGGCGTGCAGAGCATTCCGACCTGTATTTTGATGATGGGCGGCAAGCCGGTGGATGGTTTTCAAGGCGCTGTGCCCGAGGAAAAGCTCAAGGAATTCCTAGACAAACACTTGCCGCCAGCTGCAATCGTTGAAGAAGCAGCAGAAGACGATGCTTTGACCGAAATCACCCCAGAAATGGCGTTGAACAAACTGGTAGACAAGCTCAAAGCAGCCCCCGAAGACGAAACCGCCCGCTTCGATTTGGTCAAACTGTTGATGATTCTAGGCCGCGACGACGACGCCAAAATCGCCTTCGCCCCCGTGATCGCCAAAACCAGCGTGGTGCGCAAATTTGACTCTTTGAAGCGTTGGATGGATGCCGCTGACGATATGCATTTAATAGCGACTCAGGCAACAAATACGACGGCTACAGCCATATTTGACGCCTTAAACACCAAGATAGCTGAGAATAAGCGAGATTTCGAATCCCGCTTTCGTAAAACTCAGCTTCTGATGGCGCAACAGCGCTGGACGGACGCAATGGACGAGCTGCTAGAAATCTTGATGCGCGACAAAACCTGGAACGAAGACCAAGCCCGCAAAACCTACATCGCCATTCTGGACATCATCGAGCCCGCCCCCGTGAAAGTGGCAGATGGG
>JAYUJX010000166.1:0-7195 GCA_043764955.1 Polaromonas sp. | reverse complement strand
GTAGGCGATATTGTCGGCTAGGTTACAGAGTTGCGCTTCCAAGCTGGGGGAGCGTAATTTTGAGTTTTCTAAGAATCGCTGAGCAACGCCGTTTGGCTCAACTGCTTCTAGGCGCTTGGCGTTGGCGCGGGAGCAATGTTTGAGGATGCCTTCGCGGGTTTCAAAACTCAAATTCAGGCCGTTGTACTGCGGGTAGCGCTCTTCCAAGTCGTCTACCACGCGCAGGCTTTGCAAGTTGTGCTCGAAACCACCATGGACTGCCATGCAGTCGTTCAAAGCATCTTGCCCCGCGTGTCCAAAGGGCGTATGTCCCAAATCATGCGCCAAGGCGATGGCTTCGACCAAATCTTCGTTGAGCTTCAGCGTACGGGCGATGGAACGGCCTAATTGCGCCACTTCTAAAGAATGTGTCAACCGCGTGCGAAATAAATCACCTTCGTGGTTCAAAAAAACCTGGGTTTTGTAGACCAATCGCCTGAAAGCGGTGCTGTGGACGATACGGTCGCGGTCGCGCGCGAACTCCGTACGTGTGGGCGCGGCAGGTTCTGGGAAACGACGGCCACGCGATTGCGCAGGGTCACACGCGTAGGGAGCAAGCATCAATAACTTCTCGCACCGTGGCATCAGGCGCAGTTTGCACCACGCACTGCCCGGACTGATTGATCAGGATAAATTTGATCTCGCCTGCCTCTGCTTTTTTGTCAACGCGCATCAGTTCTAGGTAGCGTTCAGCGTTTGCTTGCGCGCCCACAGCCAGAGCAGGCGCCACGGAAGGCAGACCTGCTTTTTGAATCAAAGCAGTTAATCGAGCCACAAACGCAGCATCCACCAAACCGAGGCGTTGCGACAACTGCGCCGCCATTACCATGCCGCAACCGACGGCTTCGCCATGCAGCCATACGCCGTAACCCAAACCGGCTTCAATGGCGTGGCCAAAGGTATGGCCAAAGTTCAAAATCGCCCGCAGACCGGATTCACGTTCGTCTTGACCAACGACATAGGCTTTGATCTCGCAGCAGCGTTTGACCGCATATGCCAATGCTGCGGGATCACGTGCCAGTAAAGCGTCGATATTGCCTTCAATCCAATCAAAAAAAGCCATATCGGCAATCGGACCGTATTTGATGACTTCGGCCAAACCAGCGCTTAACTCGCGTGCGGGCAAGGTGTTCAAGGTGCTCAAGTCACACAATACAAGCTGGGGTTGGTAAAACGCGCCCACCATGTTTTTGCCTAGCGGGTGGTTGATGCCAGTTTTACCGCCAACCGATGAATCGACCTGCGCCAACAGCGTCGTCGGCACTTGCACAAAGGGCACGCCACGCATATAGCTGGCTGCAGCAAAGCCCGTCATATCACCTACCACGCCACCGCCCAAAGCAAAGAGTGTGGTTTTGCGGTCGCAAGAATGCTTGAGCAGATCATCAAAAATCAGGTTGAGTGTTTGCCAGGTTTTGTAAACTTCACCATCAGGCAAAACGATGGTGTGAATCGTTTTGTATTTGCCTTGCAGCGATGCTTGCAGACGTGCGGCTAAGATGGGAGCGATGGTTGTGTTGCTGACGATGACTGCGACGCTGGCTCTAGGCAGACCATCAAAAACGTCAGCACTATCTAAAAGGGAAGCACCGATGTGAATGTTGTAGCTGCGTTCCGCAAACTCAATTCGAACAATTTCAGAAGAATTTTGATAAGAGTTCCGTAAAGGAATAGCAGATAGGTTTGCGCTAGAAGTCATAGCGCAATTTTAAGGCAATCAGGCTTGCGCACTTAATGTGGCGACAACACGCCAGCAAGCTCTAGCTGCATGATCACCATATTGAGCAAATTCGCAACCGATGGACGCCCCGTTTCAACGACAAAATGCGCAGTTTCGCAGTAAAGCGGATCACGGATGGCATACAAATCACGCAAGCGCGTGAGTGGATCATCGACTTGGAGCAAGGGGCGTTGCATGTCGTGTCGAAGACGTCGAAAGATTTCTTCTGGGGAAGAGCGCAGATACACAACATGGCAGCGGGAACGTAAATGCTCACGATTGGCTAAGCGCAAAACGCTACCGCCGCCAGTAGAGACAATGCCGTTGTGAGATTGAGTCACATCATCAATAACGGTTTGCTCAACATCACGAAACCTAGCCTCGCCTTCACGCTCAAAATACTCACGAATGGAGCAGCCCAGTCGCTGCTCGATCACATGATCAGTATCTAAAGAAACAAGACCCAAACGCCTAGCAAGCTGGCGTCCAATGGTTGATTTACCAGACCCGGGAAGACCTACAAGTGCAATCCGTAACACTACAACTCACGCACTTACCGAGCAGAAACTCTGTCTGTAATCATTTTTGGAGTTATGAAAACGAGGAGTTCACGTTTAGAGGTTGTCCGGGTTTTTGTTTTAAATAAGTTTCCGAACAATGGCACATCACCTAAAACGGGGACTTTCGTCTCTCCATCTTGTTCTTCCAATAAAAAGATGCCGCCAATTACAACAGTTCCACCATTTTCAACCAACACGTTGGTTTTTATGTGCTTGGTGTTGATTGCAAACCCTGATTGAGTAAGTTCTCCTCGGCTGTCTTTATTAACATCAAGATCTAAAATGATATTTCCCTCTGGTGTAATTTGTGGCGTTACTTCCAATTTCAGACTAGCTTTTCGAAAATTTGTTGTGGGGTTACCATCTTTGTCTCGAATCACATAAGGATACTCAGTACCTTGCTCGATCAACGCTTTAGTTTGATCGGCAGTCACAATGCGAGGGCTGGCAACAACTTTACCTTTGCCGTCGTTTTCAAGCGCTGAAAGCTCCAAATTCAAGAACCGACCAGCAACACTGCTGAACAATGAAACGCCTATGGATGCAGGACTGAATCCACCCAAACCAGTAGCACCTAAACTTAAAATCTGCGTATTTAAAGTATCGAGAGTGTTTACAGCTTCGCCTGTTGTAGAAGCTACTGCATTGTAATTTCCGCCAAACGCCAACCGATTCCCTCCATTAGCGCCTCCAGTGATTTGCGTACCAGCTTGACCACCACGCACACCCGTAAGATCACTTCCACCCCACTTTACACCTAGCGATTTGCCAAATGTATCTTCCGCCTCAACGATACGAGCTTCTATCAAGACTTGGCGAATTGCTATATCAAGCTTGCCGATCATCTCTTGGACTTGCTCCAATTTAGAGGGAATGTCAGTCACGAATAATTGATTGGTACGTGGCTCTGAAATAACACTTCCACGCGCCGATAGTAGTCCTCTTGCTCCAGCAGAGGTATTACTTCCGCTGGGTTGAATTTGCAAAGCTATCTCAGCCGCTTTGGTGTAGTTGAGTTGGAAGGACTGTGTTTTCAAAGGCTCAATATTTTGAATTGCTGCTTTGGCTTCAAAATCTTGCTTTTCTTTTGCGGCCAATTCATCCTTGGGCGCAATCCACAAAACGTTGCCAGTTTTGCGCATGCCCAAACCTTTGGCTTGCAAAATAATATCAAGAGCCTGATCCCACGGCACGTCTTTCAAACGTAAAGTAACCGCACCAGAGACTGAATCTGAGGTAATGATATTGAAATTCGTAAAGTCGGCAATAACTTGGAGCAAGGAACGAATCTCGATATTTTGAAAATTCAACGACAGCTTCTCTCCGTTAAAGCCAACGCCTTGTGTGAGCTTCGCTGAGTCTACTTTTTGAGCACGTACTTCGATGACAAATTGATTGTCGCTTTGGTAGGCCGAATGCTCCCAAGTGCCTTTGGGTTCAATGACCATGCGGACGCGGTCACCCGTTTGGAATGTAGAAATAGCTTGAACCGGTGTGCCGAAGTCAACCACATCCAAGCGACGACGCAAACCTTCTGGCATGCTGGTCTTCAAAAATTCAACAACCAAATTTTGACCTTGTTGACGAATATCAACGCCCACTTGATTGTTGGCAAGATCGACCACAATACGACCAGAATTATCAGCGCCTCTACGGAAATCGACATCCTTCAACGCTAAAGTTGCGTTGTTCAGATTTTCAGCAAACACAGCTATCGGTTTATCAACAGCGGAGGCAGCCATGGGGTCCAAGAATATCAACACAGACTTTCCTGCAAGCTGCGTTTTATAGCTGACTGATTGCTTTAAATTTAAGACAAAACGCGTACGTTCACCGGCCTGAATCACGTTAGCAGACTTAACATTTCCCTGGTTGATGCCAATCGCAGATTGAATAGAACCGCTTCCAACATTCGGTAAATCCAATACGATACGCGCTGGTGTTTGTATAGAAAACCCATTCGGCAATGTCGACAAAGCCTGCGTCAAATCAATCTTAACAACCTCAACACCAGCCTGTGTCGACGTCGTCACAGCTTCAATGACATTTTGCGCATGGGCAATAACAGCTGTAAACGTAAGCGTCAATACAGTCGCCGTTTTGCGCAAACTAGAAAATATCTCTTGACGCTTAGACAATGAGGTTCCAGCTATTTGCATTGGATTGCCTGTAGGTAATAGTTTATATTTCATTTTTCTTTCGCTTGCAATTGCAAGTTCACTTTTCGTTCGATCCACTCACCAGAAGCATCTTGTGCAATTTCCCTCAGCACGATTTCCGAGTCTGAGATTTTTATAATTCGACCATAATTTTGACCAACGTAGTTACCCACCTTAGCTTGATATAGTAATTTATCAACTTTAAGCAATGCCACGGGCGAGTTTTTCTTGTTCAAGGTACCGACCATGGACACCGTATCAAGCGGAAAGGCTTCTAATACCTCTTTTCGCCGCGCAAGCTCTGGAGAGATAAGAGCTAAATTTGCTTCAGATTGTGATGAATCCTTACGAAGCGCTTGTAATAATTTTTGGTTGTTAAACGGCTCCATTGCCGCTTGTTGTGTGTAAGCTTGCGGTACGAATTTTTTGGGCGCCACAACAGATATCACCTTTTCGGGAGTATTACCCTTTTGCTCAACCATCCACTGCTGTAGCTCTGCATCTTTAGAATTTAAACATCCTGCAAGCAATATTGGAATAATAAAAGACAGCAGTGTAAAACTAGACAAAGTACTTCTGGATTTATAGATCATTTTTTAGCTCCAGCCGCCTTGTCTTTCGCTTTGCGCTGGCCTGCAACTTCCTCGGCATCCAAATACCTAAAAGTTTTTGCTGTTGACTCTAGCGCTAAAGTCCCATCTTTGCCCGTAACAGATGATATAAATAAATTATTGAGCGTGACAATTCGAGATAAATTGGCCACATCTGCCACAAAAGAACCTATGTCATGAAAATTACCAGTTACTTTAACGGCAATAGGCAACTCGGCATAGTATTCTTTAACATTTACTTGACCAGGTCGGAATAATTCAAATTGCAAACTGCGTCCAAGCCCAGCTTGGTTGATATCAGACAGCAGTGCATCCATTTCCGCTTTGCTTGGCAATTGTTTTTCTAGTTGTGTGACGTATTGCAAAACTTGCTCTCGTTGCTTTTTAAGCGCCTCCAGGTTCACCGCTTGCGCTAATTTGCTTTTATATTCTGCACGCAATGTAACTTCTTTTGCATCTTCTGCAACAAGTTCCTCATTTGAACTACTCAACCAAAAATACCAAAGCAAACCAAGAACAAGCAAGGTAGCCAGCGCATAACATAAATAGCGCGGAAACGAAGGCCACGAACCCGGATCATCTTTGTTTAAACCTTGAAATTGGCTGGAAATATTCCTACCAAGCTGGGCTAAATCTATATTTTTTGCAGATTTGATTGACATGGTCATACTGATCAAGATTTCGCAGGTGTGGCAGCAGGAGCGGATCCAGAAGGCGATGCAACAGGAGCTACAGCTTTTTTCTCTTCCACGATTTTCTTAAGTTGAACTCTGATAACAAAATTGGAAACGCGCCTTTGATCTTTAGGTGTGAGAGCGGTTGTACCAGCAACAATCTCTACCAGCTCTGGTTTGGTGACATATGGGTTATCGCTGGATAAATTTCTTAAAAACTCAGCGACTCGCTCGTTGGATTGTGCAACGCCAGTTAAAGCAACGAGAGAACCTTCTTGCTTCAAGTTTTTTATAAACACACCATCTGGTACCTGCTTCACAATCTCATTCATCAAATGCACTGGTAAATTTCGCTCAGTTTGCAAGTCTTCCACCGCCTCTTGGCGAGACTTCAAACCTGAAATTTCTCTTTGCAGTGTGGCTACTTCTTTAATCTGTACATCTAAACGCGCATTTTCTGAGCGTAGCACTGTGTTTCTCGCTTGCTGCTCGGTAATTTGCACTTGATACCAAACAAAAACCAAGGCCGCAAGCAAACAGCCCAATAAAGCCGAAGCAGCCAATGATACAAAGAAGGATTCTTTGCGCTTAAGTTTTGCGGCCTCGCGGTGGGGCAAAAGATTGATCAAAATCATTTTTGATATCTCCGCATAGCAAGGCCGCAAGCGATCATGTAACTAGGCGCTTCTGTTCGAAGCTTCTTCTCTCTGACACTTTGATCAATTTCCATCGCCTCAAATGGATTAATCACGGCACAAGGAAACGTAGTCTGACCAGTCACAAGTTTAGACAAACCAGTAAAAATGCCTGCTTCGCCAGACAACATAATGAAATCTACTCTGTTATGCTGTGTACTTGTAAAGAAAAACTGCAATGCTCGACCAATCTCATTGCTGATACCTGTCACGAATGGCTCCAACACCGTCGTACCGTAATCATCAGGCAAGTCTGCATTGCGACGTTTGATAACCGCCTCTTCCATTGTTAAACCATATTGCCTAACAATCAGCTTCAGCAGTTGAGCCGAGCCGAAAGGCTGCTCACGCTCATAGAGCACAATATCGTCTCGCAAAACCTGCATACTTGTGGCTTGGGCACCCACTTCAAACAATGCAACCGTGGCTCCAACGCCTTTATTAGGAAGTTGCTCGATGAGTCGGGACAGAGCAAGACGACCTGCATACGACTCAACATCCATAACAGTTAACTTCAGACCAGCAGCCTCAGCGAGAGCAAGTCGATCTTGAACTTTTTCTTTGCGCGAAGCCGCAATCAAAACCTCCACATCACCAGGCGAATTCGCAGCGGGGCCTACAACGCAAAAGTCTAGGCTCGCCTCTTCTAGGGCAAAAGGAATGTATTGGTTGGCCTCGGCTTCAACTTGTGACTCAAGCTCTTGGTCACTCAAACCGGCTGGCACAATCATTTTTTT
>JAYUJX010000165.1:0-1990 GCA_043764955.1 Polaromonas sp. | reverse complement strand
TTCATTTTACTCGATTTACCGAATTTACATATCGCTTAATCGCAACATAGGCACAACAGGGAGATTTTCTTTGAAATACCGTTTAGCACTTGATTTGGGTTCAACCTCTTTAGGCTGGGCAGTCCTTGCACTTGATGATGCACAACCGCCTCGTCCAAAAGCAATTGCAAGAGCTGGTGTTCGCATCTTTTCAGATGGGCGCAACCCCAAAGATGGCTCTTCTCTTGCCGTGACACGGCGTGAAGCTCGCGCTATGCGACGCAGGCGTGATCGCCTTCTGAAACGCAAGTCTCGAATGATGAACTCACTGGTAGCGCATGGCTTCTTCCCCGCAGAGGCCTCTGACCGCAAAGCTTTAGAAAACATTAATCCCTATAAACTGCGCGCCAAAGGCTTAGACGAAGCGCTTGAACCATCTGAGTTTGCGCGTGCTTTGTTTCATATCAACCAACGACGCGGTTTCAAAAGCAATCGCAAAACCGACAAAAAAGACAATGATAGTGGTGCTTTAAAGACAGCCATCAATAAATTACGCACTCAACTGCAAGAAACAAACTGCCGCACCGTTGGAGAATGGTTGAACAAACGCGATATTGCCGGCGAAACGGTGAGAGCGCGTTACCGTGAATCCAAGATGGTCAAAGACGACGGAAAAACAAAGATCGACAAAAGCTACGACTTGTACATTGACCGCGCCATGATTGAAGCGGAGTTTGATGCGCTTTGGAGCAAGCAATCCGCACTGAACCCTGCGCTATTTAACGAAACGGCGCGTTCCGAACTCAAAGATTGTCTGTTACATCAACGCCCACTAAAACCAGTCAAACCAGGGCGTTGCACGTTGATGCCTGAAGAAGAGCGTGCGCCATTGGCGCTGCCAAGTACGCAACGCTTTCGCATCTACCAAGAAGTGAATAATCTGCGGATTTTGCGGGAAGGGTTGAAAGAAGAACCTTTGACGCTGACGCAGCGAGACAGAATTGTTGCCCTGCTTGAAAGCCCAACGCGTGAGAAAAAAACTGCGCACGAAGTTAGCTTTGCTCAAATACGTGCCACCTTGCATTTGGGCAGCATAGTTAACTTCAATATAGAAGACGCTAAGCGTTCAAGTCTAAAAGGAAATGCAACCAGTTCAATTTTATGCAAAGAATTGCATTTTGGAGAAGAGTGGTTTAGTTTTGCTGAAGCTAAGCAAGACGCCATCGTGCTACAACTTGTTAAAGAAGAAAACGAAGCTAAGTTAATTGCTTGGCTGATTAAAGAAACGGGAATAGATGAAAACCGGGCGGAACGTATTGCAAATGTAGGGTTAGCTGAAGGTTACGGATCGCTATGTGCCAAAGCACTTGCGCGAATTCTGCCTGAATTACGACGTGATGTTGTGACTTACGACAAAGCTGTCATAGCAGCCGATTTTGACCACCACAGCAATATCAGCCCCGCGGCCACTGGCGAGATATTGCCAGATTTACCTTACTACGGTGAACCACTGCAACGCCACGTCGGTTTTGGTACTGGCAACCCGAACGACACGCCAGAAAAGCGTTTTGGCAAAATCGCCAATCCAACGGTGCATATTGGTTTGAATCAAGTGCGCTTAATCGTCAATGCTTTGATCAAACGTTATGGCCACCCTAGCGAAGTGATTGTAGAAATAGCTCGAGATTTGAAACGCAGCAAAGACCAACGCGACGAAGATGTCAAGAGACAGGCTGAAAACCAGCAGCGTAACCAGCGCCACCGCACCGCGATTGCAGGTATTTTGAATACCAGCGAAGAACGCGTCAAAGGGGCTGATTTGCAAAAAATGGTGCTGTGGGAAGAACTAAGCTTTAACTCCGCTGATCGGCGTTGCCCGTATTCCGGCGTACAAATCAGCGCCGCAATGCTGCTCAGTGACGAAGTAGAAATTGAACACATTTTGCCGTTCTCGCAAACATTAGACGACAGCTTGAACAATAAAACCGTGGCAATGCGTCAAGCCAACCGC
>JAYUJX010000164.1:0-1994 GCA_043764955.1 Polaromonas sp. | reverse complement strand
AAGGCTTGAGCGGCTATGGCAAACCGGGTAATTATTTTGAGCGCCAAATTGGCCGTTGGACCAAACAATACAACGCATCTATCACCACACCCATTGATGAGATGGACAAGCTGATGGCGTGGTTGCCGGTGAACAAGCCAGCCAGTGCCCTAGATGCGTCAAAAGTCAGTATCGTGCATGGCGATTTCAGGTTGGATAACCTGATGTTTCACCCCATCGAGCCGCGTGTGATTGCGGTACTGGATTGGGAGCTGTCTACCATCGGCCATCCGTTGGCAGATTTCAGCTACCACTGCATGTCTTGGCATATTCCGCCGGGCGCGTTTCGCGGGATTGGTGGCTTGGATTTGGCTGCGCTGGGCATTCCTAGCGAGGCTGATTACATTCGTCGCTATTGCGACAGCACAAAAGGGTGTACGCCTGCAGAATTGAAAGCAGATTGGAACTTTTACATGGCCTACAACTTGTTCAGACTCGCTGCCATTTTGCAAGGTATTGCCAAACGCGTGGAAGCGGGTACGGCGTCAAGCGCACAAGCCGCCAGCTCTGGCGCGGGTGCCAAGCAATTGGCGCAAATGGGCTGGAAATTCGCGTTGAAAGCTGGCTAATTTCCAATGAAAAAAATTTCGCAACCGTTCGGACTGAGCCTGTCGAAGTCCTCACCAACCCTTCGACAAGCTCAGGGCGAACGGCTATTATTTTTGATGTCTTAAGGAACACATTATGGATTTTGACTACTCACCTAAAACCAAAGAACTGCAAGCCAAAGTCAAGCAGTTCATGGACGAGCACATTTACCCCGCTGAGAAAGCCTACAGCGACGAATTGGCTGCCAACACCGCCGCCGGCAAGCGCTGGACACCACTTCAAACCATTGAAAAGCTGAAACCCAAAGCCAAAGCTGCTGGGCTGTGGAACCTGTTTCTGCCAGTAGACAGCGCCTCGGCTTCGGGCTACGCAGGTGCAGGTTTGACGAATCAAGAATACGCGCCCTTGGCTGAAATCATGGGCGCTGTGACGTGGGCGCCAGAGGTGTTCAACTGCTCCGCGCCCGATACCGGCAACATGGAAACCATTGCACGCTACGGCTCGGAAGAAAACAAAGCACGTTGGTTAAAACCGTTGCTAGATGGTGAAATTCGTTCAGCTTTTGCGATGACGGAACCAGATGTGGCATCTTCAGACGCGACCAATATTGAAACTCGCATCGAGCGCCATGGCGATGAGTACGTCATCAACGGCCGCAAGTGGTGGATTTCTGGCGCAGGCGACCCACGCTGCAAAATCTTTATCACCATGGGCAAAACCGACCCGGAAGCGCCACGCCATTCGCAGCAAAGCATGATTTTGATTCCGGCGGACACCCCAGGCATCAACATCATTCGCCCACTCAACGTGATGGGTTACGACGACGCACCGCACGGCCACATGGAAATGACATTTACCAATGTGCGCGTGCCAGCGAGCAATATTTTGCTGGGCGAAGGCCGTGGTTTTGAAATCGCGCAAGGCCGCTTAGGGCCTGGACGGATTCACCATTGCATGCGTTTGATTGGTGTGGCAGAACGTGCTTTGGAATTGATGTGCAAACGCGCATCCAGCCGCACAGCGTTTGGCAAAACCGTGGCATCACAAACGGTGACGCAAGAGCGTATTGCCGAAGCCCGCTGCAAAATCGACATGGCACGTTTGCTCACGCTTAAAGCCGCATGGATGATGGATATTGCTGGCAACAAGTTCGCCAAAAATGAAATCGCCATGATCAAAGTGGTTGCCCCAAGCATGGCCTGCCAAGTGATTGATTGGGCGATGCAAGTACACGGCGGCGGCGGCATGAGTGATGACTTCCCACTAGCCATGGCTTACGCACATGCACGTACCTTGCGTTTTGCCGACGGCCCAGACGAAGTGCATCGCAACTCGATTGCCAAATTGGAACTGGGTAAATACGCTGCCAACCCGCGCGAAGTGGAGATGCCAATTACCCGTGGATG
>JAYUJX010000163.1:0-1995 GCA_043764955.1 Polaromonas sp. | reverse complement strand
GGACAACATGTCCGTTAAAAATCGGGTCGTTGGACTTGGGGGTTTCAAGTGCCCCAGAAGCCAATTGTTCAGCAATCGAGGCCGGTACATCAATGCTGTAGCGCTTCAAAATTTCCAATGCCTGCGCACAGGTCGTGTCGTCAGGCACGGTGGGGCCGCTGGCGATAATGCTAGGGTCGTCGCCGGGAACATCGCTGATGGTCAATGTCACGACCTTGGCAGGAAAGCATGCGGCAGCCAAGCGACCGCCTTTGATGCGAGAGAGGTGTTTGCGTACACAATTCATGTCAGAAATCGGTGCGCCTGAATTGAGTAGAGCTTGGTTGATACGCTGCTTATCGGCGAAATCCAAACCTTCCACAGGTAGCGATAACAAGGCAGAACCGCCACCTGAAATCAGGCAAAGCACCACATCGTCAGCAGTAAGGCCTTGCGTCAAATCCAAAATGCGTTGTGCAGCTTGCAGACCTGCCGCATCAGGAACCGGATGTGAAGCTTCCACAATTTCAATACGGGAAGGTTTTCCCTCAAGCTCCGCGGATCTGGCTGGGGTATGTTGATAACGCGTAACCACCAAACCCGACAACGGCACATCAACGGGCCAGTGCGCTTCCACAGCCTGCGCCATGGCGGCACCTGCTTTGCCCGCGCCCAGTACGATCGTACGTCCACCGTTTGCAGGTGGCGAAGGCAAATAGGCGGCCGTGTTATGCAATGGCAACGCGCGTTTAACAGCTGTTTGAAACAAGTATGTTAAAAATTCACGCGGATTCTGAGTGGGATCTGGTACAGCCATGAGGTATTGTCAGTGGTAGCTGCAATCAATGTCTAAAGTGACGCACGCCTGTGAACACCATCACGATACCTCGCTCATCAGCCGCTGCAATCACCTCTGGGTCGCGCATGCTGCCACCGGGTTGAATCACACTGGTAGCGCCCGCATCCACCACCACATCTAAACCGTCACGGAACGGAAAGAACGCATCGCTGGCAACGGCAGTACCTTGCAGCGATAAACTCGCATGTTGCGCCTTGATGCTGGCAATGCGTGCTGAATCCAAACGACTCATTTGACCAGCACCGACACCCATGGTCATACCACCCGCGCAGAAAACGATAGCATTAGATTTGACATATTTAGCAACTTTCCAAGCAAACAGCAAATCTTGCAATTGCTGCGGAGTTGGTTGCGTTTTCGAGACGACTTTGAGATCAGCCAAGGTCAACTCATGGTTATCTGCTGTCTGCATCAACAAGCCAGAACCGATGCGTTTGACATCGACAGCGTTTCGGCCATTGTCCCAGTCGGAATTACCATCCTTGCCGACACCTTCGGGTAACTCAATTTGCAATACACGTACATTCGCCTTGGCTTTAAAGAGCTCCAAGGCTTCTGGCGTGTAACCAGGAGCCATCAACACCTCAACAAATTGCTTCGATATTTGTAGCGCTGCTGGCACATCAACTGTTCGATTGAAGGCGATGATGCCACCAAATGCAGAGGTGGGATCGGTTTTAAAAGCCTTCTCGTAAGCTTGCAGCGCATCATCGCCCACAGCGACACCGCATGGGTTGGCATGCTTGACGATGACGCATGCTGGCACATCAAAACTTTTGACACACTCCCAAGCCGCATCGGCATCCGCAATGTTGTTGTAGCTTAATTCTTTGCCTTGCAATTGTTTTGCCGTTACGAGTGAGCCCGGTGCTGGGTACAAATCTCTGTAAAACGCAGCTTGCTGATGTGGATTTTCGCCGTAACGCAAATCTTGCAGCTTGATGAAACGGCCATTCGATTGCGAGGGGAAGAGCGCATGGCTACCGTCTTCTTGAATGCAGGACAGGTAGTCGCTGATGGCACCGTCATATTGGCTGATACGGTTGAACGCAGCAACCGACAACGCGAATTTGGTTGCATCCGTCAACTTGCCACTTGCTTTGAGTTCTGCAAGCACGACGGCATATTGCGAGGAGTCAGTCAAGACGCCAACATCC
>JAYUJX010000162.1:0-1996 GCA_043764955.1 Polaromonas sp. | reverse complement strand
GGTTGCCCGCCAGCATCAGCTTTTGCATCTGCAGGCATTGGCCAATACTGCTGGGCAGGCTGTGAATGCGGTTGTCCGTCAAAATCAGCCATCGCAACGTAGGCGCAAGCGATGCATCAGGCACACTACAGATCTGATTGGCTTTGAAACCAAGCATTGTCAAATTTTTGCACTGTCCAAGCACGACGGGTAATTCAGTGAACAGGTTGTCAGAGCAAAAAATGATGCGCAACTTGTGCAGTCGCGGCAAATCATCTGGCAGACTAGATAACTGATTGCCTGATAGATTTAAAATCTCCAGCGAATCTGCCAAGTCAAAAATTTCACGTGGAAATTCTGTCAATCCACATGACAAATCCAAGCGTTGGATGCCAGTTAATAGCCCAGCTTTAAGTTTCTCTAACACTTGCGGCGAACTCATACTACAAACTTAGACAGCCATACCAATTTCTTGCAAAATCTCTGCCGTATGTTCACCCAATCTAGGTGCAGGTCGTGAAATGGCGGTGGGCGTTGCACTCATACGCACAGGTGGACGCAGTTGCCGCAGCTTGCCTTCATGAGGATGCGCAATATCGACCCAGCCACCGGTTACTGCCAAATGCGGATCAGTCAACAAATCAGGCAATTTCATCATCGGCATGACGGGGATATCCTTAGCCACCAAGACCTTCAACCAATGCTCGCTGGTTTGCAGTAACAGCTTGGTTTGCACGAAGGCATACAACTCGTCGATATGCGCAATGCGTGCTGGTTGTGTGGTGAAGCGCGCATCTTGCGTGAAAAGCTCGCCCTCGTCCACCAGCTCTAAGAAACAGCGCCAATGCGCGTCGTTGTACATCAACGCACAAACATAACCATCACTTGTTTTGTAAGGCTTGCGATTCGGTGCCAGCATCCGGCTGTGACCCATGCCGCCCAGCGGTGGTTGCCAAGTCTCACCCCCTAAATGTTCACCCAACACAAACTGCAGCAAGCACTCAAACATAGGCACTTCAACGCTTTGTCCCAAGCCGGTGCCACCTTTTTTGTCACGTGCAATGATGGCGGCCATGACGGCATGCACCATGTTCAGAGCCGTTACACGGTCGGCAAACGTCGCAGGCACATAGCGCGGCTCGGTGCTGCCGCTTTGCGTCATCAACCACGGAATACATGCTGCGCCCTGAATCAAATCGTCATAGGCTGGAAAATCAGAATACGGGCCACCTTCTGAATAGCCGTAAGCGCCGCAATAGATCAGCCGTGGATTGATTTTTTGCAAGGCCTCATAGCTCAAGCCCAGCCTCGCCATGGAGCCCGGGCGAATATTGAAGGTCAGCACATCAGCGGTTTCACACAGCTTAAGCAAAGCCGCGTAATCGCTAGGCTTTTTCAGATCTAAAACGATAGAGCGTTTGTTGCGATTCGCGTTGATAAAAATATGCCCCATGCCTGGGTGCCGCATCGGCCCCGCGTGGCGCATGATGTCGCCACTGGGCGGCTCGACCTTGATGACATCGGCACCGTAGTCACCCAATATCTGCGTGGCATAGGGGCCAAGAACGACGCCCGTGAGGTCTACGATGCGGTAGCCTCTAAGTGCACCGTTCATAGCTAACAATTATTCCGGTGTGATACCAGCCAGCTTCACCCAACCCGACCATTTTTTAATTTCAGCATCAATCGTGCGAGCCAAAGCTGCGCTGTCTTGCACATCCAAATCAATGCCGGCATTCGCCAGTTTTTCTTTCACCTCAGGTTTCGCCAATACTGCACGCAGTGTGTCGCCCAGCTTCTTGGCGTCAGCCGCAGGAATATTTGCAGGTGCCATCAAGGCAAACCAAGCGCTGACTTCGTAACCTTTGACCGTGTCGCCAATCGGTGCAATGTTCGGCGCTTTGCCTGCACGCTTGGCTGTTGTCACGCCCAAACCCTTGAGCTTGCCACCGTTGATTTGTGTCATGGCGTTGCCCACATCGGCGAACGCAAATTGCAATTGGCCACCCATCAAGTC
>JAYUJX010000161.1:0-7248 GCA_043764955.1 Polaromonas sp. | reverse complement strand
CAACCCCAGCAGCCACATCTGCAGCTACGACTGTAGCCGCAGCGCCTGCTGCTAACGCTGAAGAAAAAGTGCTGAATGTCTACAATTGGCCAGACTATATTGCCAAAGACATGCTGGCCAACTTTGAGAAGGAAACAGGTATCAAGGTCAATTACCAGACCTTTGAAAACAACGAGGCTTTGCAGGCCAAGCTGGTAGCAGGCAATTCAGGCTATGACATCGTCGTGCCGGGTGCGGTTTTTGCGAAGAGCCAAATTGAAGCCGGTTTGCTGCAAAAGCTGGATAAAGCCAAGATTCCTAATATCAAAAATCTTGATGGCGACATCATGGGCAAGCTTTCTAAAGTGGATCCTAGCAACAGCCATTTGATCCCATGGGCTTGGAGTTTCACCACCGTTGGCATTAACACCAAACGCGTCGCAAAAGCGTTGGGTACAACGGCTATGCCTGAAAACGCTTGGGATTTGGTCTTCAACCCTAAGTACACCAACTTGCTGAAGTCATGCGGCATCGCTTATTTAGATTCACCTACCGAGATCATGCCGCCAGCCCTGCACTACGTTGGCAAAGATGCCTATTCAAACGCGGTTGCAGACCACAAATTGGCTGGCGAGATGCTGGGCAAAGTCCGCAAAGACATTCGTATTTTCACAAGCGCCATGATCGACGACTTTGCGAGCGGAAAAGCTTGCGTCGCATTGGGTTGGGCGGGTGACTTCAACATTGCGAAAGCACGCGCTGTTGAGAACAAGAACGGTGAAGAGTTGCAAGTGTTGCTGCCAAAAACGGGCGGTTTGATTTTCTTGGACAACTTGGCGATCACCAAGGATGCCAAGCACCCCAATAATGCCCATGCCTTTATCGACTACTTTTTGCGTCCTGATATGTCTGCCGCGCTCACTAACGAACTGGGCTACCCTACAGCAAACAAAGCCAGTGTGGAAAAAGTCACACCAGAAACAGCCAAAAACACAGCTGTTTTCCCACCCGCTGCTGACATGGCCGTGATGGTGCCGCCATCTGCCTTTGACAATGCAGGACGCGAATCGCTCTCTGCTGTTTACACCTCGTTCAAAAAGGGCAGGTAAGCCCCCTTTTTGAGGCAAAGCCTGAATTGGGAGCTGTGCGCAGGTATCTTGCGCACAGCTTTTTTTACTTTGACCACGCTTAATTTCATGACGACTACCTCTGCCTCTGATCCGATCGCATTCCTTCGCATGGAGGGCTTGACCAAACGTTTTGGTGCCGTTACAGCCGTGGACAATGTGACACTGGATGTTCCAAGGGGTGAAATTTTCGCCCTGCTTGGCAGCTCAGGTTGTGGCAAATCCACACTATTGAGGATGCTAGCTGGCTTTGAAACACCCAGTGCTGGTGCCATCTATTTAGACGGCCGTGATATTGCGTCCTTTCCGCCGTATGAGCGCCCGATCAACATGATGTTTCAGTCGTATGCGTTGTTTCCGCATTTGACTGTTTCAGACAACATCGCTTTTGGCCTGCGCCGCATGGGTATGCCCAAAGACGAGGTAGCGCAGCGTGTCGGTGAGATGCTTGATTTGGTACAGTTGAACAGCTTTGCAGAGCGCAAGCCGCACCAGCTCTCAGGTGGTCAACAGCAACGCGTCGCACTTGCGCGCAGCTTGGCGCGCAAGCCACAGCTGCTGCTGTTGGACGAACCCTTGGGTGCACTGGACAGAAAATTGCGCGAGCAAACGCAGTTTGAATTGGTCAATATCATCGAATCCATCGGCGTCACCTGCGTGATGGTCACGCATGACCAGGACGAAGCAATGACGATGGCGAATCGAATTGCCATCATGAGCAAGGGCCAGATTCTACAAATGGGGAATCCGCGAGACGTGTATGAAACGCCCAATTGCCGATTCGTGGCAGATTTCATTGGTGATGTGAATCTTCTGGAAGGCGAGCTCACGCTGGACGAAGCAGGTCGCGCTGAAATCACCACCGAACATGCGGTGGTGCATGTCGGCCATGGCATCACTGGCACACTGGGTATGCAATTGGCTGTGGCCATCCGCCCCGAAAAAATGCATATCTCCTTGCAAGCACCCGAGCAGCGACACAACCTCCTGCAAGGCAAAGTGCATGAGATTGCCTACTCTGGCAGCTACAGCACCTTTGAAGTCCTGATTGCAGAGCGCACCAAGATCAAAGTGACGCAAGCCAACCTGTCCCGCCACGACCCCGGCCATATCTCGTGGGGTGACACTGTTTATTGCTGGTGGGATGAGTCTGCGCCTGTGGCACTGACATCGTGAAAAGTATCGTGACAACCATCGTGAGAAGCATCATGAGCGAACAGTTGGCTTCGTTAAGCCGCAGGCTAAAGCTGGGCAACCGCAGCGTACTGGGCATTCCGTATCTGTGGTTGATCATTTTCTTCGCTCTGCCGTTCTTGATTTTGCTGCGCATCAGCCTCACAGACATGGGCAGTGGCATTGATCCATTTGCCCAAATGCTATTCAACACCGACGGCAAATGGCGGCTGATCTTGAAGGTTGAAAACTATCTGTCGGTCTTCCGTGAAGAGCCTGGCTCGCCTTGGTTGAACACCATTTACACCGGGGCCTACTGGCTGTCCGTTCGCTATGCCTTTTTCACCACCGTCCTTTGCCTTTTCATCGGCTATCCGTTTGCGTATTTCATAGCGCGAGCCAACCCAGCACATCGCCCCATTTATTTGATACTCGTCATGCTGCCGTTTTGGACGTCGTTTCTGCTGCGGGTGTATGCATGGAAGGGCATTTTGGCGGATCAAGGTGTGCTGAACAGGGCTTTGATGGCTTTGGGATGGATCCATGAGCCTATGGTCATGCTCTACACAGATGTTTCTATGTTGGTAGGCATGACCTATGTGTATTTGCCTTTTATGGTGCTTCCGCTTTATGCCAATTTGGTGAAGATGGATGTCCGCCTGCTTGAGGCAGCACACGACTTAGGCGCAGGGCCTTGGAAAGCGTTTTGGCTGATCACTGTGCCGTTATCTCGCACCGGCATCATCGCGGGTTGCATGCTGGTATTCATCCCCTGCGTCGGCGAATTTGTGATTCCATCCTTGTTGGGCGGGGCAGATAACCTCATGATCGGGCGCGTGGTCTGGGATGAAATGTTTTCAGCCAACAACTGGCCTCGCGCATCCGCATTGGCCGTCATCATGATTGTCGTTGTGATCGTTCCTTTGCTATGGCTTCAAAATAGCATCTTGAACGCCAGTCACGAAGAGGAGCGCAAGTGATGCGTGTTTTGATGAACCATATGCGCCGCCATGTGAGCAAGTTCTGGTTGTGCGCTGTCTTTGCCTTTCTGTATACCCCATTGCTATTTTTGGTGGTTTTTTCTTTCAACAGCACGCGACAGGATGCTGTGTTCACAGGGTTTTCAACCCGTTGGTATGCCGCTTTAGCTAATGATCCACGCCTTGTAGATGGTTTTTTTCTATCATTGAAGGTCGCGCTCATCAGCGCCACAATGGCCACGATCTTGGCCACGCTGGCTGCTTATGCCTTGGTTCGCCTGGGTAAATTCAGAGGGCGCACGTTTTTCTCGGGCATGGTCAATGCGCCTTTGGTGATGCCCGAGGTGATCATCGGCATGTCGCTGCTGCTGCTGATGGCAGGCGCGCAACACGCCATCGGTTGGCCAGAGCGTGGCATGCTCACCATCATCTTTGGGCATATTTTGCTCGGTATGGCCTATGCCACAGTGGTGATGCAATCTCGCCTGCTGGAGATGGATCGCTCGCTCGAGGAAGCTGCGATGGATCTTGGCTGTCGCCCTGGACAAGTCTTTTTCCTGGTGACTTTACCAAATATCGTACCAGCTCTGATCGCGGCTTGGCTGCTGACATTCACGCTCAGTTTTGACGATGTGGTAGTTTCGGAATTCCTCTCAGGCCCAGGTGTAACCACCCTACCCCAGGTGATTTTCAGTTATGCACGCCGAGGCGTGAATCCGTCGATCTATGCGGCAGCGACATTGCTGCTGATGGTAGTCACGATCACTGTGATTGCATACTCGGTGTATGTGGCAAGAGAAGCGAAACGCATGTCCAAAAACCAAAAAAGCCTGTAAGTTATTGATTCATAATAAAAATCAATAGCTTACGAGCTTGAAAAATTGGTAGGCACGATTGGACTCGAACCAACGACCCCTACCATGTCAAGGTAGTGCTCTAACCAGCTGAGCTACGCGCCTAAAAAGTCTGTTCGATAATCTGAATTATAGCAGGCTAAAGCGTGCTTTCTCTGTTCGCAGGTCAGTTTTGTCTTTATCTTTGTAGTTATCTTCTACGTGCTGAGCGCACGCCCTGCACTTCTAGCACTTGGCTGAGCACTTTATTCAAACGCGCTGAATTGGTCACTTCAACGGTGAATGTCATCACTGCCGTGTCGCCACCACTGCTGCGGTGGGATTGTGTGTTGGCCGCGATGACGTTGAGCTTGTCTTTCGAGAACACTTCCAAGATCGCTTTCAGCAAGCCTTGGCTGTCTGCGGCTTCAATCACCACATCGACGGGGTAAACATCGTTGACGTTACCGTGCGACGAAGTGCTGGCATTTATCGACTTGTCTTTGACCCAAGCCACGTCAATCACGCGGCCTTCGTCGTTGGCTTCATTGCGCGCCACCAAGGCTTGAAAGTTGCTGCAACTGTGGCGGTGGATGCTGACGCCTTTGCCCCGCGTCACATAACCACCAATGGCGTCGCCAGGCGCGGGTTTGCAGCATTTGGCAAGCTGGGTCAGGAGTGAATCAACGCCGACGACCAATACCCCACCTGTGGGTATTTTTTCCGCTTTGGCGCGCTTGTGCAGCAGCTCTTCCGTGCTTAACTCAGGGGCTGGCGGTTTGAAAAACGCTTCAATGGTGCGTAGAGAATATTCGTCTTTGCCGACCACTTCAAATAACTCGTCGGCAGATTTGAAACCAAGTTGTACCGCTAGATCGACCAGTTTGATGGCTGTTTTGCCTTCCCGTTGCAGCAATTTTTCAACCGCTTCGCGGCCACGGGCGGTGGTTTCCAGCATGGCCAAGGCGTTGAACCAAGCCCTAACCTTGGCTTTGGCGCGGCTGCTGGTTAAATAGCCCAAATCGGCGTTGAGCCAGTCCCGCGACGGGCCGCCTTCTTTGGCAGCATTGATTTCAACGGTTTGGCCGTTTTTAAGCGGCGTGTTGAGCGGCACCATCACGCCATCTAACTTGGCTCCCCGGCAGCGGTGGCCCAGGTCGGTGTGTAGGGTGTAGGCAAAATCGACAGCTGTAGCGCCTTGCGGCAACTCAACTACCGCTGCTTCTGGCGTGAGCACATAGATGCGGTCACTCAGTATTGCTGCTGATTCTTGGCTGGCTTGTGCTTGCTCGGTTTGCGTTAAATCACGTTCCCAAGCCAGTAGTTGTCGCAATACGGCAATTTTGGCGTCATAACTGCCTGTCGCAGACACGCCGGCATAGCCTTTGGCACCCGCTTCTTTGTACACCCAATGCGCGGCGACGCCGTGTTCGGCTTTGTCATGCATGCTTTGGGTGCGGATTTGCACCTCAATGGCTTGGCCAGCAGCATCGCGCACGACAGTGTGCAGAGACTGGTAACCATTGGCTTTGGGCTTGGCAATGTAATCGTCAAACTCGTCACTGATCGGTGAAAACTGCGCATGTACCCAGCCGAGTGCGCCATAGCAATGATCAATTTCAGCGACAATCACGCGCAAGGCACGAATGTCGAACACTTGGTCAAAATCCAGCGATTTACCGCGCATTTTTTTTACGATGCTGTAAATATGCTTAGGTCGCCCTTGTACCTCAGCCTTGATGCCCTGTTTGGCTAAATCAGTTTGTAGTTGTTCGCGTAGCTGCTCGACATAGTCTTCACGCAAGGTGCGTTTTTCATCAAGTAAACGGGCGGTTTCTTTGTAGGTTTGTGGCTCTAGGAAGCGGAACGACAAATCCTCCATTTCCCACTTGATTTGCCAAATGCCCAGGCGATTTGCCAGTGGTGCAAACACTTGCAGAGACTCGCGCGCTAGGCTCGCTGAAACCTCGCTTTTACTGGCCGCAAAATAGCGCAGCGATTGCAGCCGCGATGCCAACCGCAGCATCACCACCCGCAAATCGCGCGAGAAAGCCAACAGCATTTTGCGCACGGTTTCGGTGTGCGCGGTGGGCGTTATTTTTCCGGTGGCTACACGGGTTTGCTTTTGCATGTGCATCAGCTTGGTGGTTTCTACCGCCAGCGATGCTAAATTGTCATCAAACGCTTGGCCAATCACGTCAAGCGGTTTGTTCAAATGCTCGCAGGTGTAAACGAGATAGCTAGCCGCCTGCATGGCCTCAGAGCCGCCTATATCAAGCAAGATTTGCGATACGGCTTGCGCGTGCAACCACGCATTCTCACCTGTTTCTAGGGTAGCGTAACGAAGGAAAGGTTCAGCAAATACTTTGGCGCTCTCAAGCGTCGTTTGCGTGATGATGTCTGCCAAGGCTTAAGACTTTCCAATCAAAAAATCGACTGCTGCTTTGACTTGATCAGTCGCAATAAAAGTAGGCGCGTGGCCGACATCCGCAAATTCGACCAGCTGCGCTTTTGGGCCACGCTGCGTCATAGCTTGGGCCGTGGAAACAGACAATAAATCTGACTGTGCACCACGCGTGATCAAGGTTTCCGCTTTGATGTTGTCGTACAGCGCCCACAGTATAGCTTCGCCTTGCTTGGTGGATTCTTCCGTCGCACTGGAAAAGGGTATCGCTATGGCGGGATCGTAATGCAGCGCAAAGCCCGCGCCACTGGGTTTAACCATGGCTTGCGATAAAGCCAGCCATTGCTCTTTGGTGTGCGGACCAAAACTGCTTGAAATCGTCCACATAGCATCTGCAGCCTGCTGAACCGACTCAAATTGGGCAGCTTTGCCCAGGTATTGACCAATGCGTTGAATGGCCAGCCATTCTATGGCGGGCCCAACATCGTTCAAAATGAGTTTTCTTACAGGCACGGGCAATGGCAAATCTGGCTGGCCGCAAACCACCACTCCAATCAAGCCACCCATGCTGGTACCGACCCAATCTAGCGTTTTGGGTTGCAACTGAGCAATCAAGGCCAGCATATCTGCTACGTACTGCGGAATTTGGTAGCCCATGGGGTCTTTGAGCCAATCGCTTTTGCCACGACCTACAACATCGGGACAAACAACCCGCAATTTTCCAGGTGCCGCTTCACATAGCGCTTGCGCTA